>NZ_JBHXNP010000186.1:0-6850 GCF_042719495.1 Streptomyces sp. NPDC058525 | reverse complement strand
CAAGTACGTCCAGTACTCGGGCGCCCCTCCGCCTTGCGATGCACGGCGCCAGACGACGCGGGCTTAACCGGCAAGATCCGAAAGAGACGACCTAGGCCGGCCGGACGGCCGGGCTCACGTCAAGGGCGGTCGTCTTCCTCCGTCGCCGCGGGCCGGTCGCCGGCCGGAGGCGGGAGGGGGCGCCCGGTGCGCGGCCGGGTCAGCAGCTGTGCGGCGACCTCACCCGCTGCCGCCGCCACGACGGACCAGAGCTCTCCGGGCGCGGGGCCGGCCGCGATGAGCGCGACCAGGCCCACGAGCACCAGAAGCCGAATACATTCCGCCGCGCCCCAGCCGTTTCGCATCTCGCCGTTCATTGCGGCCTCCTCCACCCCAGAAACGGGACTTTCGACCCGTCAGCCAGATGTCCTGGCCCTACTGTCGAGAGCAGGAACGGGGTGGGCACAGGTGCGCGGTGTCGGGCAACAGGCGCGGCAGGGGGCTCGAAAAGGGCGCGTTGACGGCAAAGACTTAGTCAACCTGACGTCGGGTCATTAGCGTGGGTGGTCGAGCGGAGCAAACGCATCGGGGGTCTGATGAGTACTCGTCGAGAACCGAACCGGAACCTGCAGGACCTGATCAATGAAGCACGTTTTTCCCGCAAGGGTCTGGCACGGCGGGTCAGCGAACTCGCCGCCACACAAGGGCTCAGCATGGGCTGCGACCACACCGCGGTCGCGCGCTGGCTGGCCGGCTCCATTCCGCGGGATCCCGCCCCGAGCCTCCTGGCGCAGGTGTTCTCCCAGCGGCTCGGCCGGATGCTGACACCCCAGGACCTCGGCATGGACATCGTCTCGGAAGACCACACGATCGGACTCCGCTATCCCAGGAACACGGAACGCGCTGTCGATACAGCGAGGCGCTTGTGGAGGTACGACGTGGAGAGTCGCGGATTTCTGATCGATTCCGCTTTTGCGGCCGGCGCCGTATCGGCCGCCAGCCGGGACTGGCTGATCGGCGGCCCGCGGGAGGACGTGAGTTATGCGGGCACCGACGGCCGGGTCACCATGGCCGATGTGCGGCACCTGCGCGCGCTGGGCAATGAATTCGAGCGGCTCAGCCACGAGTTCGGAGCGCAGCGCATCCGCCGGCACATGATCAACTATCTGCATTTCGACGTCGCCCCGCTGCTCAGGAAATCCCGCACCGACGAGGTGGGCCGGGCCCTGCTGCAGACCGCGGCCGAGTTCACCGCGGCCGCCGGCTACATGGCCATCGACTGCAACGAGCTCAATCTGGCCGAGCGCTACTACATCCTGGCCCTGGGCCTGGCGCACGCCGCCGACTCGCGGGACTACGGCGCCCAGGTCATGGCCACCCACATGGGACACCTCGCGCTGTACGCCCAGCACCCGGCCGAGGCGGTGCAGCTCGCCGAGGCCGCGCGGCTGGGCGGGCGGCAGCGCGGTGGGCACCTCGCCCTCGCGGTGGCCTGGGTCGTCGAGGCGCGCGGCCATGCCCGCATGGGTGACGGAAGGGCCTGCGCCCGGGCCCTCTCGGAGGCCGAGCAGCACTTCGACCGGTCGGGCCCGGCGGACGATTCGGCGGCCTACCTGCGCTACTTCAAGGAGGCCTACCTGGCGGACGCCTTCGCGCACTGCTTCCGGGACCTCAACGAGCCTGCCAAGGCCTGCCAGTACGCGCAGGCCGCCCTGCGCGACCTGCCCGCCACGCACATGCGCCGCCGCTCGATCAACACCGGCATCCTCGCCCACGCCGACCTGACGAACAACGAGCCCGAAGCGGCCGCCCGGCACGGGCTGGAGGCGGTACGGCTCACCCGGCAGCTCCACTCGCCACGGGCCTTCCGCAGGATCGCGCGCCTGCGCAAGCGGTTCGAGCCGTACCGGGGTGTCGCGGAGGTCGCGGAGTTCGTGGCACAGGCCGACACCCTGCTGGCGGACGCGCCCGCATAGCGGAGAGGCCGGGGCCGGAGGGCTTGAGGGCCGGTGACCGGTGTCCGGCAGCGGGTTGCCGGGGCGGGGCCGAGGGACCTTCCGCTTGCCGCCCGCCACGCACCACGAGGCACCACGACACCGGGTCCGAGTCTCCGGTCGGCGGCGCTGAACGCTCCGTCAGAACGCCCACCGCGTATGCGTGTACACCCCGTCGTCCCGGCCGAAGCCGTACGCGATGGCCGGGGCCACGGCGAACACCATGTCGTCCCCTCTGCGGAACGCGTCCCCCATGCCGTGGAAGGTGCCCTCGGGCGAGGTGATGTGCGCGCCGTACTTCGCCTCGAAGGCCGTGATCACCTCCTCCAGCACCGCCGGATCCGAGACCCGCTCCGCCGTGCCCTCGACCACGAGGTCGAGGCCCTCGGTGAGCGAGTTCCGGCCGGTGGTCAGCGCGCAGTGGCCGTCGTGCGCGAGGTTCCGCGCCTTCTGCTCCGCGGTGCCGGTGGAGAAGTACAGCACCCCGTCGTGCCATGCGGCGATCACGGGGGTGACGTGCAGCCGGCCGTCGGGCCGCACCGTGGACACCCAGAAGATCTCGGCGGCCTCCAGCTGCCGCCGGGCCTCGTCCCACTCGGTGGCGGTCACGTCCGCGGCGCCCGGGCGGGGGTTGAGCGCGGAGCTGTAGCGGGCGTCGAGTTCGGTCGTGGGCTGCTCTGCGGATCCCTGTGCGGGCATGGCTGACGTCCTTCCTTTTGTCCATCTTTGCCCGCCCGGCGGCGCCGGGCTCAGCGCCGCGCCGGATTCCATCCCCATGCGGTGAGCATCCCGGGTGACAGGCCGGTGCACCCGGGGGAGTCGAGGTAGCGCAGGGCCTCATCGAGCCGGGCGTCGTCGATCAGCCCCGTCGCGGTCATGGCCGGACGGGCCCGCTCCCAGGTGTCGGCCCAGAACCGGCTGATCGCGCTGCCGGGCAGCAGCGGCGGCACGTGGATCTCGGCCGCGACCGCCTCCAGCCCGGCCTCCCGCAGCAGCTCGGGACGGTGGGGCACCTGCGAGACGTCGGTACCGATGCTGTCGCGCAGCCCCTGCCACATGGCCCGCATGGCGCGGGTGTACGGGGTCACGGGCGCCGTCCGCGTGGTCAGGTCGACGGCGTCGCTGACGACCAGGACCCCGCCGGGGGCGAGCAGCCCGGCGAGCCGGGAGACCAGCTGCCGCGCGGAGGGCAGGTGCATGATCACGAACCGGGCGTGGACGAGCCGGAACAGCCCGGGGGAGAAGTCCTCGGAGGTGATGTCGGCCCGGAGCACGGCCATGCCGGGCACGGGGTGCGCTGCGAGGAACCGTACGTCGCGGTCGACCGCCAGGACCGAGGCGACCCCCGCCTCGCCGAGCAGACGCCGCGTCACGGTGCCGGTCCCCGCGCCGACCTCCAGGCAGGTCCAGCCCGGTCCCACGCCCAGCTGCCGCAGCCGGGCCATGGTCGTGTCGTCGTACGTGAGGGCCCCGAGGTCGATCCGGTCGTCCTCGCCCCGGTCCTCGGGACGGAAGACCCGCTCACCGTAACGGCCCTCGCCCGAGGGCCCCGTACCGGCCATGTGGCCATTGTGGCAAGGGCGAGCGGATGCCACACGTCGTGGCGGCCGGCCCGGGAGGCGGCGGCGCGGGCCCGTCGGCGGCGCGGGCCCGTCGGCGGCGCCGGGTGCTACTGCACCTGCCGGTACCAGCGCCGGTGCACCGCGGGTTCCACGCACAGCACGGCGGCGCCGGCGACCGCGCCCACCAGCAGGGCCGGCCAACCGCCGCCGTTGACGAGCGCGCCGGCGCAGGCGGCGGCGACGGCCAGCGGGCGCAGCAGGGTCAGCGGGCCGAGGCCGATGACCGTCGCGAGGGTGCTGGCGCGGAACGGCAGGAGGAAGCAGGCGGCGAGCGAAAGCAGTACGGCGGTGGCGTAGACGGCGAGCGGGGCCAGGTAGCCGACGGCTCCGGCGGTCAGGGTGTCGTAGGTCCAGGCCGGGTCGGACGCCGTCAGCAGCAGGACGGCCGTCAGGACGGGGGCGAGCAGTACGACGGCCCCGAGGCCCAGCCCGCGCAGGGCGGCCCGGGCGGTGGGCCGGTGTTTGCGGATGCGGTCGGAAACGCCCTCGGCAAGCGCGGGCGGTTCCGATAGGTTCGGTTCTCGATCTTCGTTCACGTTCCGAGGGAGTTCGTATGGCCACCATCCACCGCACCACCATGACGCCCACCAAACTGGAGCTGCTCACCGCCTGGCTGCCGAAGCAGAGCTGGTACGAGGGCCACGCGGGCACGCCGGAGCTGGCCAGGGCCGGCGGGTTCCGCCTGGACGACCCCGAGGGCGAGGTCGGCATCGAGTTCATGGTCGTGGTGGACGCCGGCGCACCGGAACCGGTGGCGTACCTGGTCCCGCTGGCCTACCGCGCCGCCGCGCTGGACGGCGCCCCCGGCGAGGCGCTGATCGGCACCTCCGAGCACGGGGTGCTCGGCCTGCGGTGGATCTACGACGGCGTCCACGACCCGGTGGTGACGGCGCAGCTGCGCGCCCTGCTGCGCGGCGAGGCGGTCCCGCAGCACCAGAGCGAGAGCGACACCCCCGACCCGACCGTCACCGTGCACGGAACGGGCCCCGGCGACGGGCTCGACGTCCCGGTCCGCCGCGTCCTGCGGCCGGCGCAGGCCGACCCGGAGGCGGCCGGACACGTCGTCGCCGGGTGGACCTGGCCGGACGGAACGGCCGTACGGGGCGTCGTCGCGGCCGTCGCGCCGCGGTAGGCCGCGCACGGGACCCCGCGGGGCCGGCCCGCCGGGCGGCTCAGCGGCCGGGCCCCGGCCGCGCGTCGATGCGGTAGAACGCGGCGGCGTTGTCCCACAGCACCGCGCCCAGGTGTTCCTCGCCGACGGTCTCGGCGATGAGGGCGAAGTCCTCGTCCGAGAACGGCCGGCGGGCGCGGGTCGAGGGCAGGTCGGTACCGGCCATCAGCGCGGCCGGATCGGCCCGTACGACGGTGGCCATGACCGTGGCGGGGTCGAGGTCCACGCGCCCGAACCCCGTGGCCTTGACCTTGACGCCCTGCTCGACCAGTTTCAGCAGGTGGGGAAGGCCGTCGCGGTGCAGGCCGAGGTGGTCCACGCTGACGGCGGGCAGCGCCGCCAGGGTCGCGGACAGCTCGGGCAGGTCGCGGGCGTCGATGTAGAGCTCGGTGTGCCACCCGGCGACCTCGTGGACGCGCCGGGCCAGGCGGTCGAGCTGGTCTAGGGTGGCCGACCCGCCGCGGCGGACGTTGAAGCGGACCGCCCGTACGCCCGCCGCGTCGAGGCTGCGGATCTCCTCGTCCGTCACCGTGGCCGGCACCTGGGTGACCCCGGCGTACGCGGGGCCGAGGGCGGCCAGCGCGTCGCGCAGGTAGTCCTGGTCGAAGCCCTGGAACGAGCCCGAGACCACGGCGCCGCCGCGGATTCCGAGCTCGGCGGTGCGCTCGGGGTACCGGGCGACGGTGAAGGCGGGCGGCAGGTAGCCGTCGTTCCCGATCAGGGGGAAGCGCGGGTCGACGATGTGCAGGTGGGCGTCGAAGACCGGACGCGGCGGCTCTGGGTCCGGTCGCATTCAGCGCTCCCCTTCGGTGGCGGGGTGCAGGTCGAGGGTCCAGTTCTGGCCGACGAGGTCGTGGCCGAAGCTGTGGTGGGGCTCCTGGTCGGCGAGGACGAAGCCGAAGCCCTGGTAGATCCGGCGCGCGGACACCAGCACGTCGTTGGTCCACAGGGTCACCCGCCGGTAGCCGGCCTCCCGGGCGAAGGCCAGGCACTCCTCCACGAGGCGGGCGCCGAGGCCGAGGCCCCGGCCCTTCGGGGTGACGAGCAGGATGCGCAGCTTCGCGACGCCGGGTTCGTCGCCGGAGACCAGGAAGACGCAGCCCGTGCGCTCGCCGTCGACCTCGGCGATCCACGCGGCCTCCTTCGCCGGGTCGTGGCCGGCGCCGTAGTCGGCGACGATCCCGGCCACCAGCGCCTCGAAGTCGGTGTTCCAGCCGAACTGCTCGTCGTAGACCTCGCCGTGGGCCATCACGGCCCAGCCCAGGTCCCCGGGGCGGTCGGCGCGGCGCACGACGACGTGCGGCCGGTGTTCGTGCTGCTGCATACGTGCTCTCCCGGGCTCCTCGGCCAGCTCCCACTGACACGACTGTTTCAGTAACGCTAGGCTAGCCCCATGTCCCAGGAAGCGACAAGCAACCCGTCCGCCCGGCAGGTGGAGCTGCTGGAGGCCGCGTACCGCTACGCCCTCGCACACGGCCTCGCCGAGCTCTCCCTGCGCCCGCTGGCCACCGCCATCGGCTCCAGCCCCCGTGTCCTGATGTTCCTGTTCGGCAACAAGGACGGCCTGGTCAAGGCGCTCCTCGCCCGGGCCCGCACCGACGAGCTGGGGCTCCTGGACCGGCTCCGGCCGGCCGGCGGGCCGCCCATCGGCCTCGTACCGGCGGTCGAGCAGCTCTGGACCTGGCTCGCCGCCGACGAGCACCGCCCGCTCCTGCGCCTCTGGGCGGAGGCGTACGCGCGCTCCCTCGTCGAGCCGGACGGCGCCTGGGCCGGCTTCGCCCGGACCACCGTGAACGACTGGCTCGACGTCCTGGCCGCCTGCCAGACACCGGCCGACCGGGACGGCGAACAGGGCGCCACCCGCCGCACCCTGGCCCTCGCGGTGCTCCGCGGCGCCCTCCTCGACCTCCTCGCCACCGACGACACCCACCGCACGACCACGGCCGTACACCACCAGCTCGCCCTGCTGCGGGCTTAGGCCGTCTCTTTCGGATCTTGCCTGACCCGCGCCGCCTGGCGCCGCGCCTCGCCGCGTTGTCGGGGCGCCCAAGTACGTCCAGTACTCGGGCGCCCCTCCGCCTTGC
>NZ_JBHXNP010000185.1:0-6878 GCF_042719495.1 Streptomyces sp. NPDC058525 | reverse complement strand
GCGGGGCTGGGAGCACACCTTCGAGACCGCGAACCAGCGGATCCAGGGCCTGGGCCTGGAGTCGTTCTCCTGCACCGCCCACATGCTCCGCCATTTTGTCTCTGCTTAGTTTCCGTGTGGCGATTGACTGCGGCTGAGCAGTTGACCAGGGTGTTTGGGCTTTGCGCTCGACTGTGTGGTGTTTCTACTGTCGGCGCTCATGATCCTGAACTTCTTCTCGTCCCGGGGCTGGCAGTCCTGGGACGTCGAGTACCGGCCGTTGATCCCCGAGGGGATGCCCGTGCTCGTCGACGACGATCTGCGCTTCGAGGACGGCCCGGCTGCGCCGCGTCCGACGGCGGTGGTGAACCGGTGGTTGCGTGAGCTCCCGGCCAGTGGGGCGCCGGCGCCGAGCTCGTGGGAGAACTACGCGGGGGTGGTTAAGGAGTGGATGGAGTTCCTGGCCGAGCACGGGGTGGATCTGTTCGACTCGCGGGTGCGGCTGAAGGCCGCGTTGAGCCGGTACGCCGAGCACCGGGCGGCGGGCCCGTTGAAGGCCCGGTTCGCGGCGACGACGTGGGGTCAGCACATGAGCATCCTGTCGCTGTTCTACCGGTGGGCGATGCACGAGGAGTACGCGACGGCCGAGCCGTTCACCTACCGGGCCGCGCGGGCTCTGTTCGCCGGGACCGGCCGGGAGGTGAAGGTGAATCTGGCGGTCCGTCGCACCCCGAAGCCTCACGTGACGATCAAGTATCTGGAGCCGGACTTCACCGAGCTGTTCCGCAAGGGGCTGCGCGGGCTGGCTCCGGACGGCTCGCAGGACACCGGTTTCCACGGGCGGGAGCTGACCCGCAACGCGGCGGTCGGGGATCACGCGCTGGCCACCGGGATGCGGCTGCAGGAGTTCAGCTACCTGCTGCCCTGGGAGATCCCTGCTCTGCCGTCGGAGCCGACCGCGGTTCCGATCCCGTTCCCGGTGCCGGCCGGGATCACCAAGGGCAAGAAGTTCCGCACCACGTGGACTTCATACGAGGCTCTGGCCGGGCTGCACGACTATCTCGAGCTGGACCGGGCCGCCACGGCGGAGGGCTCGCTCTGGCGGCCGCCGCGGCGTTGGGGTGAGCCGCTGATGGTGACCGAACCGGACGCGCGGGGCGGGCTGATCAACGGGGTCCGGCGCCCCTGGGAGTCGCTGACTCCAACCGAGCGGCGTCGCCTGGTCGCCCCGGAGGGCGGTTCGTGCCTGCTGGCGGTGAAGAACGGCGGCGGTCCGTTCACCGCCTGGGCCACGGTCTTCGAGCGCACATCGGACCGGATACGGGCCCGTTTCGAGCCCCGGTTCCCGCACGTCTGGCCCCACCGATGTCGCCATACCTTCTCCATGAGGACCTTGGAATACCTGGTCACCGGGCATTACCGGCAGGCCGCGAAACTCGTGCGGGACACCGATGCCGACGCCGCTCTCGTCTTCTACTTGAGCAAGGCGGACCCGCTGCTGGTGCTTCGTGATCTTCTAGGCCATTCCACCGTCCTGACCACGGAAAAATACCTCCG
Organism: Streptomyces sp. NPDC058525; assembly: GCF_042719495.1. Taxonomy (NCBI): domain Bacteria; kingdom Bacillati; phylum Actinomycetota; class Actinomycetes; order Kitasatosporales; family Streptomycetaceae; genus Streptomyces; species Streptomyces sp. NPDC058525. The sequence continues at coordinate 5,342 of NZ_JBHXNP010000185.1, read as the reverse complement.
CCGCCTGGATACGACCCGCATCTACCGGGAGGCATACGAGGGGGCCGGAGCCGCTGCCGGACTGACCGAGGACTCGGTCGCCGAGCGGGAAGCCGCGGCCGAGTTCGACGACGAGACCGAGGACGGTGGCCTCTGATGCCGACCATGCTGATCGATGAACCCCTCGGCCTCACCTGCGTGTTCAGCGATGGCAGCCGCGCGGACTACAGCCTGGACGGACTGCCCAACCCGCGTCTGGCCCGGGATCTGGCCATCGGTCTCGTGGACCTGATCCATCCGCACGGCACCGCGGACTCGGAAGGCACCGTCAACTTCTACGTCCAGTCGCTGCGGAGCATGGTCCGCATCCTGGCCGCTCAGGGCTTCACCGGTGGTGCCGCCCAGCTGCGGCGAGGGCAGCTGGCCGAGTTCTGGATGTCCAGCCCGTCCAGGCTGGAGGCCATGACCCGCAGTCTGCTGGAGGGCTATGCCCAGTGCGGCGGCATGCTCGGAGAGGGGGTGCTGGAGCTTGCTGCCGGGCGGCACTTCAACATTCAGCCCTTCCGCCAGTCGTTGCCGCCCTATGCGGAGGAGGAATGGCAGCGGCTGACCGGGGTATGCCGGGCGTTGGTCGATGATTCGTACGCCGCCCACCGCCGGGCCCTCGCGGATGCCGCCGACGGACGGCATCCCCTCGAAGGCGGCTGGGAGCCGGGCCATCTGCGCTGGCTGCTGGCCCGGGTCGGGCCCGTCAGCATCGGTGAGTTCGGCCGGCATCTGGAGGTCTCGGCGGCGGTGGTCCGCAACCGCGGCGGTTTCCACGACGCGACCCGGGCCGTCTTCCCGCACCTGGACGTGCTGATCGCCTACCGGCTGCTGTTCGGCATCTACTCCGGCATCGTCCCCGACGGCATCGCCGAACTGGTGGTCGAGGACATCGACTGGGCCGGCGACTCGACGGTCCTGCTCTCTTACATCAAGCGCCGCACCGCGGCGGAGAGCCTGAACCTGCCCCGCCGGGCGGTCCGCCTGCTGGAACAGTGGCTCGCGCACTCCGCACTGCTGCGGACCTTCGTGACACCGGAGGAACGCCGCAAACTCTGGGTGGGAGTGAGCCGGGCCGGTGGGGACCGCCGCGTCCGCCAGATCGACCGGGTCGCCGTCCAGCGGTGGGCCCTTCGCCATGCGGTCGTCGGGAACGACGGGCAGCCCCTCAAGATCCACCGTTCGCGGATCCGCACCACCCACGAAGCCATGCGGGACAAGAGCACCTGGACGGGCAGCGGGCGGGCCACCATCGATCCGAACCACAGCCCGGACGTCGAGGGCGATCACTACCTCACCGCCACCACTCCGGCTCAGCAGCACGCTGTCGAGACGGTCATCGAGGACGCCCAGCACGACATGCTCCGCCGGGCTCACCCGCCGACCGTGATCACCGAAGAGGACGCGGCCGCGCTGGCGAACGGCTACCCGCAACTGGTCGCCGAGCTGAACCTGGATGACGCCGTGATCGCCGAGCTGGTCGGCGGACAGCGCGATGTGTTCACCGCCGCCTGCGGGGACCACCTGTCCGGGCTGCACGGCCCGAAAGGGAAACCCTGCCCGGCCCGGCCCTGGGTCTGCCTGCTCTGCCCCCTGGCCGTCTTCGCTCCCCGGCACGCGGGCAACCTGCTGCGGCTCAAAGCGTTCTTCTCCCGGCAGTGGCAGCAGATGCCCGCCGCCCACTTCATGGCCGTCTTCGGCCCCTATGCCACCCGCGTCCAGCAGGTCCTGGACCGCTTCGACCCTGCCGTGCTGGCCGCGGCGGCCCACCGTGTCGAGGACCAGGACGACGAGCTGCCCCTGCGACCCGAGGAGATGACCGCGTGACCACCGCCCTCGCCACTGCCCCCGCCTTCGACGGCCGGTCCGCGGTCTTCGCCGGCGCCGATGTCTGCCGCCAAGCCGGACTCGCACTCCCCGAGGGAGTGAGCCGACCGGTGTTCGAGGACGACGTCTGGGACTTCACCGACGTCGTCGGCCTGCCCGTCCAACTCGCCCTCTGCACCCGCCGCTTCGACTTCACCGACATCTCCGATGCCCGGTGGCGGCTGGTCGGCAAGGAGCTGGTCCTGGCCATGCTCGCCCCACGGCACCCGGCGGTCGCTCCGCTGCCCCGGGCCCATCGCACCGCCCTGCACCTGCGCAGTTGCGCGGGCCGCCTGGATGAGCTCATCCGGTTCTGCCGATGGTTGTCCGAGCACGGAGTGTCGAGCCTCGCACAGGTCGACACCCACATCTGCGACGCCTACCTGGCCCACCGACGCTACGTCCTCGACGAGCACGGCGCGGTCGTCGGCGAACAGAGCCCGGGAACCCGCCGCAGGGCCGCACAAGTCGCTGTTGACCTGGTCAACTACCGCGAGTTGTTCACCGCTGACCGAGTCCCTGCCGATCTGCGGCCCTGGGGCGGGGCCACCGCCTCCGCCATCGCCGAAATGCCCTGCGGCCGGACAGAGAACAAGACCCAGCCCGTCGACGACGCCGTCATGCAGCCGATGCTCGCCGCCGCCCTGTTCCTGACAGCCACTCTGGGCCCGCACGCTATCGAACTCGCCCGGCAGATCCGGGAGGCCGACAGGCTCTCCACCCGCAAAGCACCAGGACTCCGCTCAGTCCACGTTGCCCCGGTGACCGAGTTCACCGAGCTGCTGAGCGAGTACAGCGATACGTGCACACCTTTGCCGATGCTCGCCGGCCACCACGTCGCCGACCGGCTTGCCAGCGGCTGGTCTCCCGATGACCCCCTGCTGACAGTGGCCACGGGAGTCCTGGCACGTCAGGCCGGGATCACCCAGTTCGAGGCCCGCTGGATGCACCGCCTGCGCGGCCCGCTGGAAGACGCGGTCGCGTCGGTCGGGGTGAAGGAGGTCTTCGCCCGGAAGGCCGCCGCGGTCACGACAGCGGACACCTCGTCCGTATTGCCCTGGACCTTGCCTCTGCACCGTCTCCAGGCCGTCGCTCTGGTCGGCATCGTCCGCACCGCCGCGATGATCGTGCTGGCCACGGCCTCCGGCATGCGCGCGAGCGAGCTGATGGAACTCCGTATCGGCTGCCGGCGGCCCCTCGAACAGCCCGTCCCCGGCCTCACCCGCTACCGGCTCGCCAGCAAGGTCGTCAAGGGGCAGCCGCTGGGCGGCACCGACGACGAATGGGTCGTTATCGAGCCCGTCTATCGCGCCGTCGAACTCGCAGAAGACCTACATGACGACCGGCAGGACGGCGCCCTGCTCTTCGGACGGTTCGCCTTCTCCGTCCGCTACAAGTGGTTCCGTAACTGGGTCAACTCCCCGGCAGGAAAGCGCCTCGGACTCGCTCCCATCCCCGATGGACAGGTCAATCTGAGGCGGCTGCGTCGCACGCTGGCCCTGGAAATGGCCTACCGGCCGGGCGGCGTGCTGGCCTCCAAGCTTCACCTAAAGCACATCGCAGTGGCCACTACAGAAGGGTATGCCTCCCGCCCTGGCGGGGCTCAGGCCGAGTTGCTGGCCGAGGTCAACAAGCACGAGAGCGATCGGAACCTGGATCTGGTCCTGACCGAGTTCCGAAACTACCAGCAGGGCATCCTCCCGGCCGGCCCCGGCGCCCGGAGCCTCACCGAGTTCTTCGCCTGCATCGACGAAGAGCTCGACCCGGCGGCAGCCACGGCACCCAAGACCCAGCGCAGTGACCGTGATGTCCTCAACCTGCTGACCAAACGTGCCAAGGTCCTTCACCTCGGGCCCGCGAACTACTGCTGGTTCACCGACCCGTCCCGGGCACTCTGCCTCAAACTGGCCGGCACCCCGACCGCCGACCGTCCCCTGATCGGGATGTGTGACTCCGCCCGCTGCCCGCAGGCCACCCATCACCCCTGCCATCGCCCCGTCTGGGCCGACCACGCCGAACGCACCAAGACCTTCCTCGGCCAGCTCGGCACTACACGCAAGACCGAACGCACCCGGCTCCAGGCCGACTACGACCGGGCCCTCCGCGTCGTCGCCGAGATCGACACTGCCAACACCATGGACGAGGAATCCGCATGAGAATCTCCGCAGCCCAGCGGACCGAGAACGAGAACCGCATCCGGGCCGCCATGGACCGGCTCCTGCGCGGCGAGATCCCGCCCGGCGGAAAATGCGACATCAAGACCCTCGCCAGCGAGGCCGCGGTCGATCGCACCGCTTTCTACGGCACCCGCCCCTACGCTCACCTTCGCGTCGAGTTCGAACGACGCCTCCAGGCCCTGCACCAGGCCGGCGAGATCCCCGACCCCCGCGAAGCCCAGATCATCCGACTCAAGGCGGAGATCACCAAGCTCAAGGACCGGCTGGCCCAGTCGGAGCAGACGATCGACGAGCTCACCGACTTCCGCACCCAGGCCCTGGCCCGGCTCGCCGCACAACACGAAGAGATCGTCCGGCTCCGCGAAGCCTCAGCCGGAACCACCCAAGTCAGGCGCCTTCCAGCATCACGAACCACGGTGATCGGGTCCTGCAGCTGAAATGCCCGCCCTGAACCGAGGCGACCCGCATCGCCGATCACCCGGTTGTCAGCTCGCCCGCACTGCTGCCGGATCCGGACTCCAGGTATCGGCGCAGAGCTTCCCGCCCTCCCGGAACAAAGCACCATTGATCAACAACTTTGCGCAGTTCGTCCAACGTCAGCCAGTCCCGCCAGCCGATCTCACCCGGGTCCGGGACCAGGGGTTCCGCCACGACAGCCTCATGCACCCCAAACCACACGGGGCTAATCCCCTGTCGGCAAAGGAACTTGAACATGAAGCGCATGGGGACACGAACGCCCAGCTCTTCGGACATTTCCCGGGCCGCGGCTCCCTCATACGACTCGCCCACATTCACGGCGCCACCGACCATCACGTCGTAGTAGCCCGGGAACCGGGACATCGTCTCGGACCGCCGCAGCACCAAGATCCGCCCGGCCTGATCACGGCAGATCGTCGTTGCAATGCGATGCGGCCAGTTCTCGCGCACCGCCTCGTCTCGCTCGACTATCCCCAACACGCGGTCATGCTCATCGACATGTTCAACCAGTTCGCTCACGGAGGCACGATCTCAGCCCTCACTGACAACACGGCCCCACGAGCACCAGCAGCACGTGATCCGCATCACAGGAAACCCCGCGGAAAGCAACACGACCGACGATCTGCGTCGCGAATGAGGCATCGACACCTGGCCTGCTCAATCGCGACACGAGGTCATCCGCACACGGTCTCTGCGGACACAAGCCATTCCTTCGCCTTGAAGTGGTACGCGATCGGGAAGCTGGTGCACGCCGCCCGTCTGGGGCACCTGGACGCGGACGAGCGCAAGGACTTCCGC
>NZ_JBHXNP010000184.1:0-7304 GCF_042719495.1 Streptomyces sp. NPDC058525 | reverse complement strand
CAACCTCGCGACGCTCGACGAGAAGGTCAAGCTGATCTCCTCGGGCGGTGCGGCGGTCGCGACGAAGACCTCGGACGTCCACACGAGCTTCGGCGCGATCCAGGCCTTCTACCAGGCTCCGGAGGCTGACCAGCTGTTCGCGACCACGAAGCCGGTCTCGGATCTGGGGCTGAAGCTGAGCTCCGACATGTGCACGATCGCCGGCGCGCTGGGCACGTACTCGCGCGATGCCGCTCCGGTCATCAAGAAGCTGGAGAGTCTGAAGGCGGAGGCGCAGGCCTTCCGCGAGAAGACGGACAAGGACGAGAAGTGGCGTGAGGACGGTGATCTGATCGACGAGAACCTCGATCGCCGTAACAAGATCGCCGAGGTGTGGGCCGAGTTCCAGGATGTGGAGAAGGCCTGTCACGCGAAGATCGTCGCGTTGGTGGGCGGGAAGCCGCTGAAGACGGATGACGGTTCGCACGGTGAGGGCATGTACGGCTATGACGCCGAGGTGCTCAAGCAGTCGAAGTCCCTGCCGTGGGGTGATGCGGTGGAGGAGTCGATTCCGGGCTGGCAGGTGTGGGAGCACGCCTGGGAGTTCGGCAAGGGCTTCTTCGTGGACGGTGTGTGGGGCACCCTCAAGGGCCTCGGCGGCCTGGTCGGACTCCAGGGCTGGGACACGTTCAAGCAGTCGTGGACCGGTCTCGCAAAGCTGGGCACCGGTCTTGCGATCATGTCCATACCCGGCGCCGGCCCCCTCTTCCTCGCCGCCCCCGACGACAAGCTGCCGTCCTGGCTGCGTGAGTCGCGTACGGCGATGAAGGAGACGGGCAAGGCGCTGCTGGCCTGGGACCAGTGGGGTTCGAACCCGGGTCGTGCGGCGGGTGCGGTGACCTTCAACGTGGTCACGACCATTGCCACGGGTGGTGCGGGCGGTGCGGTGTCCGGTGCGGGCAAGGCCGGTGCGGTCGCGAAGGCGCTGTCGCTGGCCGGCAAGACGGGCCGGGTCGTGGACCCGATGACGTACATCATGAAGGGTGCGGGCGCGGGGATCACGAAGGCGGGCGATGTGATGGCCGGCCTGAAGGGCCTGGGCAACATCGAGATCCCGAAGCTCGACACGGATGGTGCGTTCGCCCTGCCGGAGGGTTCCCTCAAGCTTCCCGACGGAGCGATCCAACTGCCGAAGGGCACGGCGGTTCCGGACGGTGCGATCAAGCTTCCGGACGGCAACGTCAAGCTCCCCGAGGGCACCACCACCCTGCCGCCCGGCACGGTGAAGCTGCCGTTCGAGGACAGCGCGGCGAAGTACGTCGACGGCGACGGCAACCTCTACAAGGAGGACGGCAGCGTCCTCCAGCGCGGCGACGAGTCCCCGGTCGAGCAGCCGGGCAAGCCCCCGGCCAAGCCGGACACGGACGCTCCCCTCCACGCCACACCGGGCAAGGACCCCGCCAAGCCGGACACGAACGCCCCCCTGCACGCCACCCCGGGCAAGACCGAGCCCCCGATCAAGACCGAGCCTCCGCTCAAGACCGAGACCCCGGTCAAGACCGAGACCCCGGTCAAGATCGAGACCCCGATCAAGGTCGAGGCCCCGGAGCGCGTCCTGGCGACGGTCGGCGGCCGCGCGGACGACGGCGCCCACCTGGGCTCCCACCTCTCCGACCCGTTCCGCCCAGCCGACGACCTCCCCGGCCCCCGCCCGGACACCAGCCCCGGCGGCAACGCGTACGACCACGGCAGGGGCCCGTCCGCCAGCCACGAACCCCCGACCGGCCCCGGCCGCACGGACGGCCCGTCCACGGGCGGCGGCCACGGCGACACCACCCCGGGCAGCGGCGGCCCTGGCGACACCCCTGGCGGCGCGGGCGGCTCGGACGGCCCTTCCACGGGCTCCGGCCACGGCGAGAACACGCCACCCGGCACCGGCCACACCCCGGGCTCCCACCCGGAGGGCCCTGGCGGCAACGGTCTCCCCGAGTCGTCATCCGGGCCTGCTCCCGCGCTCACTCCGGAAGGACAGGCTGCGCACGCCCGGCATTTGGAAGGCGTCGAGCAGCGCCACACGGACGACTTCGACGAGATGAAGCAGGACCCCGACCACAAGGGGAAGGTGAAGCCGTCCGAGATGGACGAGGCGCGCCTCGCCCTCGACATGCGTGAGAAGGGAACCCTCCCGGCCGACATTCAGCGACCGCCCGGGGCGAACCAGGGCGACCTCTATTCGCCGGGTTCGGGGGAGTTCTACGACATCAAGGGCGTCCACTCTGACTGGCCGCCGCTCAACAACGTTCGCGACAAGACGCTCCCATTCAAGGGCGCGTACAATCCGGCAGATAATCAGGGGTGGATCCGCAAGCTGAAGGATCAGATCGAAGCAAAGGGCCGCGTCGTCATTCTCGACACGCGCAATGCGAATCAGGCGGCGATCGATGACCTCGAAGCCATAGTGAAGCAGAACGGTTGGAGTGATCGCGTTGTCTGGTATCCGTGACAATGGCCGCAGCGTGAAGACGCTCCCGGCCGACGCGGAAGCTACCGCCGTCCTGAATGAGTGGGCTGCGGAGGACGATTCCCTGTTGGACGTGGCCGGGCTCGATCTGAGCGGGGCGGACATCTCCGGCGCCGATCTCGCCAACGGGCTGTTCACGGAGTCCGTCCTCCGCGACGTCAACCTGTCCGGGGCTGACCTTTACCGATCCCATCTGGAGGGGGCCGAGCTCACCGGGGCGGACCTGTCCGGGGCCACGCTGGTGAAGGCCGTACTGGACGGATCCTCGTTGGTCGGTGCGAATGTGGACCGAGCGGACCTCGGAAGTTCGGAAATGTGGGCGGTCGATGCCCGAGGAGCGTCCTTCCGAGAAGCGAAACTCGATGCGGCGGGATTGCTCGACGTGAAGCTTCAGGGCGCGGATCTGTCGAACGCGAGCGTGCAGCAGACGTCGTTCCAAGTCGTCATGGATGAACAGACGGTGGTATTGGGGCTGACGGGAACGGTGTTCGGTCCGGCTTCGGTCGTCGAACGAGGCGAACTGCGGGAGATCTCCGGAGCCGATCTCGAAGTATGGCTCAACAGCCGAGGCGCACGCGTCCAGGTCCTGCTTCCTCAAAGGCCGCAGGGAAAGTGACCCCGCCGCGTCCCGGCGACGGTCGGCGGCCGCGGCGATAACGCCGTCCAAAGGACATGTTGTGATCACCACGGACCCCGTGGGCGAATGGTTCTGGGAGACGAGTGTTGACGTCCTCCAAGGGCAGGGTGCGCGTCGGGCGCTTCAGCTCTTCGGCCGGCTCCGGTCCCTCGGGTCCGATCTCGGTCTCGTCGACGGCTGGGGTCATGGGGGAGTGAGCGTGGTCACCCTGAAGGCTCCGCGGCACGTGCGGTACGAGTGGGAGGGCGTCGGGCCCCTCGACCGTGCGGTGGAGGCGGCCGAGGGCCGGTTCGGCGAGGACGCCACGCTCCACCTGTGGAGCGTGCTGCCCGGCGAATGGCTGGACGCCGACGGCGCGGCCCGCCGTTCGGAGCGGCTCTTCGCGCTGCGTCTGCTCGTGTGGCCCCAGGGGCACGCGGGCGTCTCGCTGGCGGCGTATTCCGACGCCTGGATGACTCTGGACCTACGGGAACGCCCGCAGCCGGAGGTCGCCGCGGCCAACGCCCCCCGTCTGGCGGCTCTGCTCGGAGCCGTGTCCGGGCTGCTCGGTGCCGAGGTCGAACCCGGCGATCCCACCTACTTCGGCCGGCCCACCGCTTCCGGGTTCGAGGATCTGGCGGACGAGGGAACGGACTACGCCGACCCCTGGAGCACGTTCGCCGTACCGGCCCGATGGCAGCGCATGCTCAACCTCCTGCCGAAGGGGTACGAGGAGCAGTCGTACGAGACGTTCACCGAAGGCCCGGTCCGGTACGTCGAGGTCCGCAGCGGCGGTCGCACCGTCGGCCACCTCTGGGCGGGGACGGACGATAACTCCGCCGGATACGAGCCTCGTACCGCAGCCGGAGACATCGCCTTCACCGCCGGTGTGCCGCTCCTACAGGAGTTCGCCAAGGCACGTCAGGCCGGGACGCGCTCGCTGGACGCTCTGCGGGCGGCCGCGTCGTCGATGCCCGGAGCAGTCGTCCAGGACATCGAATCACTCGATGCCCTGCAGGAGTTGTCGGCCCACTAGCGGACGTGACATGAGTGACCGTGGTGTGAGTGACCGGGCGGCGGTGCGCGTGCTGGAGCGTCTGCGGGCCGTGGAGTGGGACGGGGAGTGGGACGACGTGCTCGCGCGCGTCATGTCCCGCCGCCTGCTGATGCGTGAATACCTGCGGCGGGCCGGGCTGTGGGCGCAGGCCTGCTCGGCCGGGGCGGCGTGGCCGTTCTTCGACGTCGTCGAGTACGTGGACCCCGCGTTCCCGCCTCCGACGGACGAGGATGCCGCTCGCATCCGCGGCCTTCTCGGCCGGACCATCGTCATCAGCCCCGTCCTGCGGACCCTGACCGGTGCGGTGCGGCTGGCGGAGTTCCGGGCGCGGCGCCCCGATGCCCTACCGGACCTGCCCGACCTCTACGAGCCGCTCCTGCTCTTCTACGAACGCGGCGGCGCGTTCCTCCAGGACCACGCCGGGTCCCTCGACCTGACCGGGGTGCAGATGCGCCCCGGCGCACCGGCGGGCCGGGCCGCCGACATCCCGCTGAGCTCCCTCGACCCGGCGCTGCTCGACGCCGTGGACGCCGAAGGGCGCATCACGTACTACGGCGCGGCGGAGCGGCAAGGACCCGCGCTGCGGCGGCGGGTGGTGCGCGGCGTGCCGTACGACGAGGCGTTCGGGCGGGAGGACGGTACGGGCTGGGAGCCGGCCGGGAGGCCGCTGCCCGCGTCCCCGGAGAAGGCCGCGGAGTTCGGGGTGGTGTGGCTGGACGAGATGGAGGCGGCCGCCCTCATCTGGGCGGCCATGGCCGGCTCCTGCGGGACGCCGCCCGCACGGTAGCGTGGCGAGCATGGGGGACTGGGAGATCAGGCCGGCCTCGGTGTCGGACGTCGAGGACGTGGCCGAGCTGCGTGCGCAGGTGCTCCGCGCGGATCTGGAACGGCTCGGGAGGTACGACGAGCAGCGGGTGCGGCAGCGGCTGCGGGACGGGTTCGACCCCGCCCACACCTGGGTGATCGAGGTCGGCGGTGCGTTCGCCGGCTGCGTGGCGCTGCGACCGGCCGAGGACGCCCACTGGCTGGAGCACTTCTACCTCGCTCCGCGTCTTCAGGGCAGCGGCATCGGGTCGGGCGTACTGCGGCGGCTGCTGGAGCGGTGTGATCGCCGCGCCGTCCCCGTCCGGTTGAACGTGCTCCAGGGCAGTGCGGCCCGACGGCTGTACGAGCGGCACGGGTTCTCCGTGGAGGCCGAGGACCCGGTGGACGTGTTCATGGTCCGCAAGCCGGGCTGAGGCGCGCCCGACTGCTCGACAGCTCAACGGGTCGGCTGGTCAACGGGAGTTGATCAGCCGTGCCGCGACCTCCCGGGCCCGGAGGGCCGGCATCGGGCCCGGCTCCAGGGCCGCGACCACCGTGGCGCCCTCGACCAGGATGAGGAGCTGCTCCGCCAGGGTTTCGTCGTCCGGGCCGGCCAGGTCGGCGAGGAGGGAGCGGAGCCGTGCCTTGTGGCGGCGTACGACGTCCAGGATGGCTGCCGGGCCGGCCGCGCCCAGTTCCCCGTACGCGTTCAGGAAGGCGCAGCCCCGGAAGTCCGGCTCCGAGAACCAGGCCGCCAGCCAGTCGAACACCGCGAGGACAGGGGAGGCCGGGGAGACCGGGGAGGCCGGACGGGTCGCGGGGTCCGGGGGTGACACCGCCTCGCGCAGGCTCGTCATCCAGCGCTCGTCGCGGCGCTCCAGGTACGCGGTGACCAGGGAGTCCTTCGCCGGGAAGAGGCGGTAGAGCCGCTTGAGGGGGACTCCCGACTCCGTGCGGATGCGGTCCATGCCGACCGCCTGGATGCCGTCCGCGTAGAACAGCGCCTCCGCCGCGTCCAGGAGGCGGGTGCGGGCCTCTTCATCGTCCATGGGGGAAGGCTAGCCCAATTCCGGTTGTGTTGAGAACGACCGTTCTCTAAGGTGAGAACGAGCGTTCTCCATGTTCTCCATGCGTCGAGCACGAGAGGGATCCGTCATGACCACAGATGCCGCAGCCGCAGCCGCAGCCGAAGACCCCGCCCCCGTACGTCCACCCCTGCCGCCCTTCACCGAGGAATCCGCCCGCGCCAAGGTCCAGGCCGCCGAAGACGCCTGGAACAGCCGGGACCCCGAGCGCGTGGCCCTCGCGTACACCGAGGACTCGCAGTGGAGGAACCGCGACCGGTTCCTCACCGGGCGCGCCGAGATCCGGGAGTTCCTCGCCGCGAAGTGGGAGCGCGAGCTCGACTACCGGCTGCGCAAGGAGCTATGGGCGTACACCGGCGACCGCATCTCCGTACGCTTCGAGTACGAGTGGCACGACGCCTCCGGCCAGTGGTGGCGCAGCCACGGCAACGAGCAGTGGGAGTTCGACCCCGACGGGCTGATGAGGCGCCGCGAGGCCAGCATCAACGACGTCCCCATCGCCGAAGCGGACCGCCGGCTCCGCTGATCCGGGGCCTCTGCCGTGCGCCGCGATGTGCGCGCTCGGCCGTGCCGAGGGCGCAGACGCCCAGGCCGGCCGGTCCTTGTCGGATGACCGCGGGGCCTGCGGCAGTGCAGCGTGGCCGGCTCATCCGCGCGCTACCTCGCCCGGCAGCTGAAGCGCGAAGTCGCGCCCCGACTGCCCGCCGCCCCGCCGGCCCGCCGGTCATCGCCGGCGAGGGGGCCGGCTGACGGGTGGGCCGTCCGGGCGCGGCCGGGTCTATACCGCCTCGTGGGCCTGGGTGATGAGGTCCGTCGCGACCTCCAGGGCGGCCAGGCGGGTCTCCTCCGGGTCGCCTTCCACGTGCTGGAGGTACATCAGGCCGGCGTGCAGTGTGAACAGGGCGCTCACGCACCGGACCTGGTCCGTCAGCGGGCCGTCCTTGGTGCGGAGCAGCTCCACCAGTTCGAACATCCAGTTCTTCATGGTTTCGCCGATGCTCAGGTCGCGCATGGTGGCCTGGTTCTCCTGCATGAAGCGGAAGAGCTGGGCGCCCGCGCCCATCGATTCGCTGTAGCGGCGCAGGACTTCCCGCTTGGTCTCCAGGGTCGGCGGCTGGCCCTGCGCCCAGGCGATGAGTTCGTCGATGGGCCGGGTCAGGTCCGCGAAGACGCTGACGATGATGTCTTCCTTGGTCTTGAAGTGGTAGTACAGCGCCGCCTTCGTGACCTCCAGCCGCTCCG
>NZ_JBHXNP010000183.1:0-7314 GCF_042719495.1 Streptomyces sp. NPDC058525 | reverse complement strand
CGCCGGCGTTTGAGGCGTGGGGGTCCCCCCGGACGGAGTCTGGGGGAGGGTCCGGGGCGGAGCCCCGGCAGCGGCGCCGCACCCGAACCCCGTCAGGCCGCACCGCAGGTGACTCGGCGGTACGCTGACCTCGCCGCACCGCAGAACCATCCGCATCCCCGAAGGGAACCCGCCCCATGCCGCTCGAAGCCGGTCTTCTGGAGATCCTCGCCTGCCCCGCCTGCCACTCGCCCCTCGAGGACAAGTCGGCCGACGAGACGGCTCCCGAGCTGATCTGCACCGGCCAGGACTGCGGCCTCGCCTACCCGGTCCGTGACGGTATCCCGGTCCTCCTCGTGGACGAGGCCCGCCGCCCCGCCTGACCCCACACGCGCCGACACCGCCGGAGGCCGCCATGCTCGACGAGTCGCTCCTCGACGCACCGGACGATCTCGCCCGCGCCGACCGGCGGGGCCTGCTACGAGGTGCCGCGGAAGCCGGGGCCAGGGTCCGCACCGCGGCCCGGCACGCGGCCGAAGCCGGCCTCGCCGACCTGCGGCCCGACGGCCGCCCCCGCGCCGTCCTGATCGCCGGCGCCGGAACCGCCGCCACCGGAGTCGCCGACCTGCTCGGCGCCCTCGCCGGAGCCTCCGCGCCCGTCATCCGCCTGGACCCCACCGGCGTCGCGCACGCCTCCGGCGCCCTGCGCTGGGCCCTGCCCGGCTGGGCCGGCTCCGTGGACCTGCTGCTCATCGCCACCACCGACGGCACCGAGCCGGGCCTCGGCGTCCTCGCCGAGCAGGCCTACCGGCGCGGCTGCAACGTCGTCGCCGTCGCCCCCGAGCGCTCACCGCTGAGCGAGGCCGTGGACGGCGCGCACGGCCTCCTCGTACCGATGGCCAAGGCCCCGTACCAGGAGTACGACGAGTCCGCCGCGGCCGGACCCGGCGCCCTGTGGGCCCTGCTGACCCCGCTGCTGGTGCTCCTCGACAAGGTCGGCCTGGTCAGCGCCGCCCCCAGCGCCCTCCAGCTCGTCGCCGACCGGCTCGACCGCACCGCCGAGCGCTGCGGCCCCGCCATCGCCACCTACTCCAACCCGGCCAAGACCCTCGCCTCCGAGCTCGCCGACTCCCTCCCGCTCATCTGGAGCGAGGGCGCCGGCGCCGGCCCCGCGGGCCGCCGCTTCGCCGCCACCCTCGCCGAGCTCGCCGGCCGGCCCGCCCTGGCCGCGGCCCTCCCCGAGGCACTGCCCTCGCACGGCGTGCTGCTCGCCGGCTCCTTCGCCGCCGGGGCCGATCCCGAAGACTTCTTCCGTGACCGGGTCGAAGAGCCCCAGGCTCTCCGCGCCCGCATCGTCCTGCTGCGTGACCGGCCGGCCGGCGGGCTTTCCGCCGCCCCTGCCGCACGCGAGCTCGCCCTCAGCCACGACACGGCCATCAGCGAGCTCGAACCGGAGGAGGGGGTGGAGCTGGAGCAGCTCGCCGAACTCCTCGCCGTCACGGATTTCGCCACCGCCTACCTGGCGTTGGCTTCCGGGGGACACAGCTGAGGTACACGTCCGTGCCCGGCTCTATCCAGGAAGACGACGATGGACCGCCTGACGAACACGATCCGCCCCTACGCCTGGGGATCGACCACCGCCATCCCCCACCTGCTCGGCGTCGAGCCCACCGGTGAGCCCCAGGCCGAGCTGTGGATGGGCGCCCACCCGGGCGCACCGTCCCGCATCGACCGCGGCGCCGGTGAAGAGGCCCTCTCGGACGTCATCGCCGCCGACCCCGAGGGCGAACTCGGCGCCGCCACCGTCGCCAAGTTCGGCCCCCGGCTGCCCTTCCTCCTCAAGGTCCTCGCCGCCGGTGCCCCCCTCTCCCTCCAGGTCCACCCCGACCTCGCCCAGGCCAAGGCGGGCTTCGAGGACGAGGAGCGGCGCGGCATCCCGATCGACGCGGGCGACCGCAACTACAAGGACCCCAACCACAAGCCCGAGATGCTCTGCGCGCTCACCCCGTTCGAGGGGCTGTGCGGCTTCCGTCCCCCGCTGCACTCCGCCGACCTGCTCGAAGGCCTCGGAGTCGGCTCCCTCAAGCCGTACGCCGACCTGCTGCGCGCCCATCCCGAGGACGCCGCGCTGCGCGAGGTGCTCACCGCCGTACTGACCGCCGACCGCGAGGAGATGGCCCGTACCGTCGCCGAGACCGCGGCCGCCGCCGAGCGCCTGGGCGGCCCGTACGCCCCGTACGCCCACCTCGTCCACGACTACCCCGGCGACCCGGGCGTCATCGCGGCCATGCTCCTCAACCACTTCCGACTCCAGCCCGGCGAGGCGGTGTTCCTCGGCGCGGGCGTCCCGCACGCCTACGTCGACGGCCTCGGCGTGGAGCTGCTCGCCAACTCCGACAACGTGCTGCGCGCCGGGCTCACCCCCAAACACGTGGACGTGCCGGAGCTGCTGAAGATCGTGAGGTTCGAGTCCGGAGACCCGAAGGTGCTGCGCCCCGAAGGCGACGGCGAGGAGGTCTACGAGACCCCCATCGAGGAGTTCCGGCTCTCCCGCTTCCTCCTCGCGCCCGGCGCGGCCTCCCGCGTGCTCCCCGAGGACACGGCGCAGATCCTGCTCTGCACGGCCGGTTCGCCCCGCGTGGGGGAACTGCCCCTGGCCCCGGGCGAGTCGGTGTTCGTACGGGCGGGGGAAAAGGCCGAACTGTCCGGAACGGGAACCGTCTTCCGGGCCGCCGCGGTGGTCTGACGCGGCGTCCGGCGCGGTAGCTGCAACAATGTGCGGCCGGTAGTCAGTGGCTAGGAAGGACACCCTGCACCCATGAGCGCGTCGGGCGGTACCAAGGCGATCGTGGCGGCACTCGCCGCCAACCTCGCCATCGCTGTAGCCAAATTCGTGGCGTTCCTCTTCAGCGGCTCCTCGTCGATGCTCGCGGAAAGCGTCCACTCGCTGGCGGACTCCGGGAACCAGGGGCTGCTGCTCCTCGGCGGGAAGAGGGCCAAGCGCGAGGCGACACCGCAGCACCCCTTCGGGTACGGGCGAGAGCGCTACATCTACGCGTTCCTCGTCTCGATCGTGCTGTTCACCGTCGGTGGCATGTTCGCCATCTACGAGGGCATCGAGAAGATCAACCATCCGCACGCGATCGAGGCCTGGTACTGGCCGGTCGGCGTCCTCGTCTTCGCGATCATCGCGGAGACCTTCTCCTTCCGCACCGCGATCAAGGAGTCGAACGAGGTCCGCGGGAAGCAGACGTGGAGCCAGTTCATCAAGCGGGCCAAGGCCCCCGAGCTGCCCGTGGTGCTCCTCGAGGACCTCGGCGCGCTCGTCGGCCTGGTCCTCGCCCTCGGCGGCGTCGGCATCGCCCTGCTGACCGGCAACGGCGTCTGGGACGGCATCGGCACCCTGTGCATCGGCGTCCTGCTCATCGTCATCGCCATCGTCCTGGCCGCGGAGACCAAGTCCCTGCTGCTCGGCGAGGCCGCGGGCACCGACGAGGTCGAGAAGATCAACGCGGCGCTCGTCGACGGGGTCGTCGTCACCCGGGTGATCCACATGCGGACCCTGCACCTCGGCCCCGAGGAGCTGCTGGTCGCCGCCAAGATCGCCGTCGAGGGCCACGACACCGCGACGCAGGTGGCGGAGGCGATCAACGCCGCCGAGGCCCGCATCCGCGAAGCCGTCCCGATCGCCCGGGTGATCTACCTGGAGCCGGACATCTACCGCCTGGACACCGCCAAGTAGTCCCCAGGCGTACGGCGAAGGCCCCCGCGAGCCCCACGGCCCGCGGGGGCCTTCGCCGTACCTCGCCCCCCCCGTAGCGTCCCCTCAGGCCCCCGGCGGCGGCACCTGACCCGCGTACGCCGGCTGCTGCGCCGCTGCCGCTGCCGCCGCTGCTGCCGCTCCCGCGCGGCGCCGCAGCCGCAGCGCGGCGAAGCCGGACACCGCTCCGGCGGCCAGCACGGCGGCCCCGGCGAACACCGCCGTCCGGAAGCCGACGACCAGCGGATGGCCCGTGCCGATGACCGTGCCCTTCACGGCCGACACGGGCGCGGTCCCGCCCTCCGTCTTCTCGAACCGGTAGCGGGAGTCGGCGGAGTTGCCGCGGGCGTCGCCCAGCAGGAACAGCCGGCCCTCGGGCACCGTCACGTCGAACGCGAAGGGCGAGCCCGCCACCGGGTCGCCGTCCAGGACGTACGGCTCCTCCAGCGGCTTCCCGTTCAAGGTCAGCGTCCGGTCCCCGCGCTGGTAGGCGATGCGGTCGCCGCCCACCGCGACGACCCGTTCCAGGAACAGTCCCCGCTCACCCCAGACCGAGGAGTCGAAGAGCACCACGTCGCCGCGCTCCACCCCGGGGGCCAGCATGTTGACCACGATCGACCCGCCCGTCGTGTAGGTCGGCTTCATGCTGTCCGACACCACGACCCGCGTCGGCGTGAAGAGGTACCCGCCCACACCCCCGGTACAGCTCACGGCCCCGCCCAGCACCAGCAGCACCACCGATGCCACCCCGAGCCGCTGTCCCGGCGCCCGGCCCTGCGTTCCCACGATCCCGCCCCGCTCTCCTCGATGCGATGTGCGGGCGAACTGTACGGCTCGCCGCCGCCGGGAACGCCGACGGGGTCCCGCACCAGGTGCGGGACCCCGTCGGGCGGAGCTTCGGCTACTGGATCTCGCGCAGCACATCCAGGATCGCGGGCTCGTCCGGGGCGCTCTGCAGCCGCTCGCGGAACCCGCCGTCCATCAGCTTGCGCGACAGCAGGGCCAGGATCCGCAGGTGCTCGTCACCGGCCGCGGCCTCCGGCACCGAGATCATGAAGATCAGCCGGGCCTTCGTCCCGTCCAGCGCGCCCCACTCGATGCCCTCGCCGGACCGGGCGAAGCCGACCGTGGGCCGGGTCACCGCGTCCGTCTTGGCGTGCGGGATCGCGATCGACTCGCCGAGACCGGTCGTACCCTGCGCCTCCCGGGCGAGGGCGACCCGTACGAGCTCGTCCACGTCCCGGACGTTGCCGGTGGAGGCCAGCATCTCCGCCATCTCGCGGATCGCCGCCTCCTTGGAGCCGGCGGCCAGCTCCGTCTTCACCGTCTGCCCGGTCAGGTACCCGGAGAGCACCTCGGGCTGCCCGGCGGCCGGGGCGGCGGCTGCGGCCGGAGCCGCGGCCGGAGCCGGAGCAGGGGCCGGGGCCTGCGCCCGGGCGGCGGCCGCGCCGGCGCCCGAAGCGGAACCCGCACCGGCGGCGGCGACACCGGCGCCCGCGCCCACACCCACACCGGCCAGGACCGGCTCGGGGGCGAGCACCCGCGGCGCGTTCCGGCCGTCCCGGCGCTGCTTGATCTCGATCAGCGCGTTCGTGGTGAGCGCGGTGACGACCGTGCCCGCCGCGATCGCGACGAAGAACATCGCGACCCCGCTGACGGCGCCGAAGGCCGCGACGATCGGACCGCCGTGCGGCACCGAGTCCTCGACCCCCGACAGGCCCGCGAGGGCGCCGGCCACCGCGCCGCCGAGCATGTTCGCGGGAATGACCTGCGCAGGCCGCGCGGCGGCGAACGGAATGGCGCCCTCGGAGATGCCGAAGAAGCCCATGAACAGCGCGGCGATGCCCGTCTCCCGCTCCTGGTCGGAGTAGAGCTTGCGGCGCAGCAGCGTCGCCAGGCCCTGGCCGAGCGGCATCACCGGGATCGCGGCGGCGGCCATGCCCATGACCGCGTTGTTGGTGCCGATCAGGCCGACCGCGACCAGGAAGGCCGTCTTGTTGACCGGGCCGCCCATGTCGAAGGCGATCATCAGGCCGATCAGCGCGCCGAGCACGATCGCGCTGGAACCGGTCATCCCGTTCAGCCAGTTGGTCAGGTGCGTGAACACCCAGGAGATGGGCTGACCGATCACGTAGATGTAGAACAGGCCGAGCGCGACCGTAGACACGATCGGGATCACGATGATCGGCATGATCGGCTGGACGAACTTGGGAACCTTGACCTTCTTGATCCAGACGACCAGATAGCCCGCCAGGAAACCGGTCGCGATCGCTCCCAGGAAGCCCGCGTTGGCCTCGGCCCCGTAGATGTTCACGGCGTCGGCGGCGAGGAAGCCGCCGATCATGCCGGGCACGAGGGCCGGCCGGTCACCGAGCGCGTAGGCGATGTAGCCGGAGAAGATCGGCAGCATCAGCTTGAAGCCGAGGCCGCCCAGCGCGTTGACGTAGAACCAGAACGAGTCCTTGTCGAACGCGATGCCCTCGGGGGTGGAATGCCCGCCGAGCGCGATCGAGACGGCCAGCAGCAGACCGCCCACGACCACGAACGGGATCATGTGCGAGACGCCGTTCATCAGCGCCTTGTACGCCGCCCCGCGCTCCCGGCCGCCGCCCCCGGCCCCGCTCCCGCCGCCGTCCGCACCCGCGGCCGAACCGGCCTGCACCGGCGCGCTCTGCACGCGCTCGATCAGCTCCTCCGGCTTGTGGATGCCGTCCGCGACACCGGTGGACAGGACGCGCTTGCCCGCGAAGCGCTCGCGGTCGACCTCCTTGTCGGCGGCGATGATGATGCCGTCCGCCTCTCTGACATCGTTGTCAGAGAGCACGTTCTCGGCCCCGATGGAGCCCTGCGTCTCCACCTTCATGTCGACGCCGAGGCGGTCGGCGGCCTGCTGGAGCTTCTCCGCGGCCATGTACGTGTGTGCGATCCCGGTGGGACACGCGGTGACGGCGAGCAGCTTCAGGCGCTTCTGCCCCGCCCCGGACCTCGGCTGGGAGGTGCCCCCAGCGCCCCCGCTTGCGGGAGGGTCTGCCGGACTGGTCACTGAAATCTCCTAACGCCGTGGGGCCACCTGCGGGATCGCGCGAGCGAGCACGTGTTCCGATCCACCGGCATCCTTCCGCAGGTAAGGGATGGATCAAAAGTCCGAAAGGCCCTGAACCTGTCCGCCAGAGGGCCCGAACCCAAGCCACGACTTGTCCCCCGCCAACTGGGGGAGGCTGGGCCGATCGGTGTAGATTCGTCATCAGTGTCAGGCGTCGCTGCTGATGGCGGTCGGGCGGTCCTTCGTGACCGGCCGAGGGGAGAGAGGGCCCCCGACGGACTGTGCTCGGTGCGCCGCTTCCTGCTCACGCACGGCAGGCGCACGGCTCAGCCGTACCCACCCTCTCGAACCATGAGGAGCAGCACCCATGGACTTCAAGGTCGCAGACCTTTCCCTCGCCGCCTTCGGCCGCAAGGAGATCACGCTGGCCGAGCACGAGATGCCGGGCCTGATGTCGATCCGCGCCGAGTACGCGGAGGCCCAGCCGCTGGCCGGCGCCCGCATCACCGGCTCCCTGCACATGACCGTGCAG
>NZ_JBHXNP010000182.1:0-7479 GCF_042719495.1 Streptomyces sp. NPDC058525 | reverse complement strand
GTGGAGGAGGGGAGTGGTGCCGCGCAGGGGTGTCCCCGCAGGACGAGCGCGCAACCGGGGCCGATGGCGTCGGACCGGCCCCGGTGCGCGAGCCGAGGAGACACCCCTGCGGGGCACCACGGACCGCCCCGCCACCGCCGAGCCGCCCGCATACCGTTGAGCTGCCCGCAGGGCCACCGCATACCCCTCCGGAGGAGACATGGATCGACCCGTCCACGCCGCGCGAGCGACCGGCATCGCCACCCTCACCCTGGACTCCCCGGCCAACCGCAACGCCCTCTCCGCCGACCTCGTCGCAGACCTCCGCGCCGCGCTCGCCGACGCCGGGGCGGACCCGGCGGTCCGTGCCGTCCTGCTCACCCACACCGGCACCACCTTCTGCGCCGGGGCCGACCTCAAGTCTCCCTGCGCCCCGGCCGACTTCCTGGCCCTGCTCCGCGAGATCGCCGAACTGCCCAAGCCCGTACTCGCCCGCGTCACCGGCCACGTCCGGGCCGGCGGCCTCGGTCTGCTCGGCGTCTGCGACATCGCCGCCGCCGGACCGCAGTCCTCGTACGCCTTCACCGAGACCCACCTCGGCCTGGCCCCCGCCGTGATCTCCATGCCGCTGCTCCCGCGCCTGGACCCGCGCGCCGCGGCCCGCTACTTCCTCACCGCCGAGGCGTTCGACGCCGCCGAAGCCACCCGCATCGGCCTGCTCACCCTGTACGCGGAGAACGTGGACGCGGCCCTGGAACCGGTCCTCGCCGGCCTGCGCAAGGCCTCCCCGCAGGGCCTGGCCGCCACCAAGGCGCTGACCGCCGCCGCCGTACGCGAGACCCTGGACCGCGACGGCACCCGCCTGACCGAACTGTCCGCGGAGCTCTTCGGCTCGGCCGAGGCCCGCGAGGGCATCACCGCCCGCTTCGAGCGCCGCGCCCCGTCGTGGTCGCTGTGAGCCAGGCGGCCGAAGCACCCGCACCCAACGAAGCGGCCGCACCCAACGAAGCGGCCGCACCCGAGGCAGCACCCGCACCCGAGGCAGCACCCGCACCCGACAAAGCACCCGCACCCCAACCCCCACCCGCCGAGGCACCCCCACCCCCGCCCCCCGGCCCCAAGCAGGCCCGCAGCCGCGTCACCCGCCGCCACCTCCTCGAGGCAGCCGTGTCCTGCCTGGCCGAACACGGCTGGGCGGGCTCCACCGTCGGGGTCGTCGCCGAGCGGGCCGGGGTCTCCCGCGGCGCGGCCCAGCACCACTTCCGCACCCGCGAGGACCTGTTCACCGCGGCCGTCGAGTACGTCGCCGAGGAGCGGTCCACCGCCCTGCGCGACCTCTTCCACGCCGGCCCGGCCGCCCGCCCCGCCGTGGTCGAGGCGCTCGTCGACCTGTACACGGGCACCCTGTTCCGGGCCGCGCTCCAGCTGTGGGTCGCCGCCTCGAACGAGGAGCAGTTGCGCCCCAGGGTCACCGAACTGGAGGCCCGGGTCGGCCGGGAGACCCACCGCATCGCCGTGGAGCTGCTGGGGGCGGACGAGTCCGTACCGGGCGTACGGGAGACCGTGCAGGGCCTCCTCGACATGGCCCGCGGCCTGGGCCTGGCCAACGTGCTCACCGACGACACGGCCCGCCGCGACCGCGTGGTCGCCCAGTGGGCCCGCATCCTCGACGCGACCCTGGGCTGAGCCGGGCCCGGTCCGCACCCGAAGGGCGCCGCACCCCACCACGGGGGTACGGCGCCCTTCATACGTACGCTTGCCGGCCGGATCAGGCCGTGCCGGCGATGTCCGCGTAGCCCTCGATCTGCTGCGGGTCACGCCGGCCGGGGCCGATGTAGCGGGCCGACGGGCGCACCAGGCGGCCCGTGCGCTTCTGCTCCAGGATGTGCGCCGACCAGCCGGCGGTACGGGCGCAGCTGAACATCGACGTGAACATGTGCGCCGGGACCTCCGCGAAGTCCAGCATGATCGCGGCCCAGAACTCCACGTTGGTGGCCAGCACCCGGTCGGGGCGGCGCGCGTGCAGCTCCTCCAGCGCGGCCTTCTCCAGCGCGGCGGCCACCTCGTAGCGCGGCGCGTCCAGCTCCTTGGCCGTGCGCCGCAGCACGCGCGCACGCGGGTCCTCGGCGCGGTAGACGCGGTGCCCGAAGCCCATCAGCCGCTCGCCCTTGTCGAGGGCCTTCTTCACGTACGCCACCGCGTCGCCGGTGCGCTCGATCTCCTCGATCATGCCGAGCACCCGCGAGGGCGCCCCGCCGTGCAGCGGACCGGACATCGCGCCGACGGCGCCCGACAGGGCCGCCGCCACGTCCGCGCCGGTGGAGGCGATGACGCGCGCGGTGAAGGTGGAGGCGTTCATGCCGTGCTCGGCGGCCGAGGTCCAGTAGGCGTCGACGGCCTTGACGTGCTTGGGGTCCGGCTCGCCCCGCCAGCGGATCATGAACCGCTCGACGACGGACTCCGCCTTGTCGATCTCCCGCTGCGGGACCATGGGCAGGCCCTGGCCGCGGGCGGACTGGGCGACGTACGACAGCGCCATGACGGCCGCGCGGGCGAGGTCGTCGCGGGCGGTCCGCTCGTCGATGTCCAGGAGCGGTTTCAGACCCCACACCGGGGCGAGCATGGCGAGCGCGGACTGCACGTCGACGCGGATGTCACCGGAGTGGACGGGGATCGGGAAGGGCTCGGCGGCGGGCAGTCCGGGGTTGAACGCACCGTCGACCAGCAGGCCCCACACGTTCCCGAAGGACACGTGTCCGACGAGGTCTTCGATGTCGACACCGCGGTAGCGGAGCGCACCGCCTTCCTTGTCGGGTTCGGCGATCTCCGTCTCGAACGCGACGACCCCTTCGAGCCCGGGTACGAAGTCGGACATCAGGCGGCTCCTCAGATAGTGCGAACACGCGCGGCTCCCGGCGTGATTCGCGGTCCGGCGCGGTCATCCCCGTTGATGCCCGGCACGGCCGATGGTCATCCGTGCGGGGACCGTCGGACCGGCCCCAAGATTTTGTCCGTTCCGGCTGGACTGCGGAAGCGTGACATACGGCACACCCGCGGCGGGCGCACTGCGGCAGGATGACCGGCGTGACCCATCAGGACCTTGATCCCGCCCTCATGCGCAAGCAGTACCGCTCCGAGATCGTGCCCGAGGAGAGCCTCGCCGACGATCCCATGGACCAGTTCGCGCGATGGTTCCAGCAGGCCGCCGTCGCGCACGTCTTCGAGCCCAACGCGATGATCGTCTCGACCGCCACGGCCGGGGGCCGTCCGAGTTCCCGCACGGTGCTGCTGAAGCAGTTCGACGCGCGCGGTTTCGTCTTCTACACCAATTACGGCTCCCGCAAGGGCCGTGACCTCGCCGAGAACCCGCAGATCGCCCTGCTGTTCCCCTGGCACCCCATCGCCCGCCAGGTCATCGTGACCGGCACGGCCGCCCGGGTCGGCCGCGACGAGACGGCCGCGTACTTCCGCTCCCGCCCGCACGGCTCGCAGCTGGGCGCCTGGGCCAGCGACCAGTCGCAGGTGATCGCCTCGCGCGCCGAGCTGGACCGCCGCTACGCGGAGCTGGAGCAGCGCTATCCGGAGGGCGAGCAGGTCCCCGTCCCGCCGGAGTGGGGCGGCTACCGGGTGGTCCCGGACGAGGTGGAGTTCTGGCAGGGCCACGAGAACCGCCTCCACGACCGGCTGCGGTACGTGCGCGACGGCGCGGACGCCGCCAAGTGGCGCGTCGAGCGGCTCTGCCCGTAGGCCCGCGAAGCGCGTAGGCCCGCGAAGCCCGAAGGTCCGCGGGTACCTGGAAAACAGGCGACCCGCGGGCTCGGGTCCCTCCCCCTGCAGTGGGGAGGGGCCGGCCGGACGTACCGGCGAGCCCGCGGGTCGGGTGACTGCTTGGGATTGGCGCCTGGCGTTCCCGCCGGGCACCGCACTGGGTGCGTGCGACGACGGGCGCTTTAGCCCGCAGCCACCTCACGCGTCCGGTTTCCGTACATTTCGGGAACCACCTCCCTTCTCGTGTACGGCAGAGCCTAGGAGCCCGTCCGGCGGGGCACAACCTGATTTTTTCCGGACCCGCCCGAGAGCCCGGTCCGTCCCGCCGCTCCGGCCGAAACGGATCATTACGGGGTATTCGGGGGAACGGGGTGTGGGCTGCGTCACGTTCCAGTTCAATGATCTGACGTGCCGCACACGCGAACACCTGCTGGGGGTGCCAGGTGACTGCTTCCGGACGTGACGAGACCACCGACGACGATCTGCTCGCAGCGCTGCTGGACGGGATGGACGCCGCCCTGTGCGCGTTCGACTCCGACGGCGTGATCACCCACTGGAACCGCGAGGCCGAGCGGATCCTCGGCTGGTCGGCCGCCGAGGCCGTGGGCCGCAAGGGCTTCGAGGGCTGGGCGGTGCGGGCCGCCGACGCGCAGGACGTGCAGGAGCGGCTCATGTCCGCCCAGGACGTGCCCGGCCGGCAGGTGCACGAGTTCGCGCTGGTGACCAAGGACGGCGGGCGCGTCCTCGTACGCACCCAGTCCGCCGGGGTGCCGGGCGCGGACGGGAAACCGGCCGGCGTGTACTGCGCCTTCAGCGAGGTGCACGCGCAGATCGACCTGGAGCGGTCCATCGCGCTGAGCGAGGCCCTGCTGGAGGACGCCGCGTGGGGCGTCGTCCTCGTCGACGTCGACCTGCGGCCCGCCGTGGTCAACGCGCACGCCGCGCGCGCCCTCGGCGCCGGGCGCACCGCGCTGCTCGGCCGCCCGCTGGGCGAGCTGCTCCTCCAGGGCGTGGAGGAGCTGGAAGGCGCCCTCCAGCACGTGCTCGCCGAGGGGGCGCCGCCTGCCCCCGTGGAGCTGTGGGTGTCCGTGCGGACGCCGGAAGGGGCGCGGCGCCGGTGCCTGCGCTGCGGGTTCCTGCGGCTGGCCTCGCCGCTCGCGGAGGAGCCGGTGCCGCTCGGGGTCGGCTGGCTGTTCCAGGACGTCACCGAGGCCCGGCAGGCCCAGCTGGACACCGCGCAGCTGCGGTTCCGCTCGCACCAGCTGCACCGCGCGGGCCGGGCCGCCGCCGAGTGCGAGGACCCGGCGGAAGCGGCGGCCGTCCGCCTGGACTTCGCCCTCGCGGGCTTCGCCGAGCACGCGCTGCTGGACGTACTGGACCTCTCGGCCGGTCCCGAGCGGCGCCGGCTCGTCCGCTCCGCCGTCTCGCCGCCCGCACTGCCGGGGCCCGGGGCGATCCCCGTGCGCTACGAGGCCGGGCACCCGGCGCTCCAGGCGCTCGACCGGATCGGCTCGGTGCGCACGAGCGCCCCGCGCGGGGCGGCGGACCCGGAGTGGGCGCGGGCCCGCCACTGGCCCGAGGGCGCGGCGCACGTGCTGTGCACGGTGCTGCGCAGCCGGGGGCGGACCCTGGGGGCCGTGACCTTCGTACGGGGCCCCTCGCGGGCCGCCTTCGAGGGGCCGGACGCGGCGTACGCGGAGGAGGTCGCGGGCCGCATCGCCGCCGACCTGGACCTGGCGGCGGGGACGGGAGCGGCGATGGGGACGCGTGCCCCGTAGCCGCCGGCGGCCGGAGCCGGAAGGGGCGGCCTAGTGGCGGAAGAAGATGCGGTCGCCGTACTCCTGCATCACGCGGCCGTTCCACTCGTGGCCGCCGTCGACGTTGCCCGAGCGCAGCAGCGGCGGCTCGATCCCGCGGCCGGCCAGCTCGCCGGCCGCCGCGGCCATGACCGCCTGCATGATCGCGCTGGTCACGACGGTGGAGGCGGGGGCGAAGGGCGCGTCGATGCCGTCGAGGCTCAGCTCAGCGTCACCGACCGCGATCTTGCTGTCGAGGACCACGTCGCAGTGGTCCTTCAGGAAGCTGCCCGAGACGTGCCGCGACTTGGTCCCCGTCGCGTACGCCACCGAGGTCACGCCGATCACCTTGAGGCCGATGGCCCGGGCGTTCATGGCCATCTCCACCGGCAGCGCGTTGCGCCCGGAGAGGGAGATGATCACGAGGACGTCGCCGTCGGAGGCGGGGCTGCTGTCCAGGACGGCGCCGGCGAGGCCGTCGACCCGTTCCAGCGCACTGCCGAGCGTCGCGGGCATGACATCGATGCCGGCCGTGCCCGGGACCGCGAGGAAGTTCATCAGGGCCAGCCCGCCGGCCCGGTAGACCACGTCCTGGGCGGGCAGCGAGGAGTGCCCGGCGCCGAAGGCGAACAGCCGGTTCCCGCCGGCCACGGCGTCGGCGACGAGGACGCCGGCCTCGGCGATCCGCGAGGCCTCCTCGTCGCGCACCCGCTCCAGCAGGCCGATGGCTGCGTCGAAGAACTGACCGGCCAGCTTGCTCTCGCTCATACGCCGATGGCCTTCCGGGGGTCGGGGCGGGTTGACGGGGTGGGTCCGTGTCCGCCGCTCACCGTGCGGTCTGGACCAAGGGCGTGTCAATACGAACGTCAATCCCGGGGAAGATCTCCGCCGCCCGTGTCGCGGAGATGTCCGGGAGAGGGCTTGACGCTCGGTACGGGACGGTTCTCCGCCCGATGCGTCAGAATTGGGGGCAGGGCCAGCGCACGCAATCCGAGGGGCACGAATGTCCGGACTGATCGACACCACGGAGATGTATCTCCGCACCATCCTTGAGCTGGAAGAGGAAGGTGTGGTCCCCATGCGCGCCCGTATCGCCGAGCGGCTCGACCAGAGCGGTCCGACGGTGAGCCAGACGGTGGCGCGGATGGAGCGGGACGGCCTGGTGGCCGTGGCAAGCGACCGGCACCTGGAGCTGACGGAGGAGGGGCGGCGGCTGGCGACGCGCGTGATGCGCAAGCACCGGCTGGCCGAGTGTCTGCTCGTCGACGTCATCGGCCTGGAGTGGGAGCAGGTCCACGCCGAGGCCTGCCGGTGGGAGCACGTGATGAGCGAGGCGGTGGAGCGGCGGGTGCTGGAGCTGCTGCGTCACCCGACCGAGTCGCCGTACGGCAACCCGATCCCGGGCCTGGAGGAGCTGGGGGAGAAGGCCGAGGCGGACCCGTTCCTGGAGGACGGCATGGTCAGCCTCAACGAGCTGGACCCGGGCGTCGACGGCAAGACCGTGGTCGTGCGCCGGATCGGCGAGCCGATCCAGACGGACGCCCAGCTGATGTACACGCTGCGCCGGGCGGGAGTGCAGCCCGGCTCGGTGGTGAGCGTGACCGAGTCCCCGGGCGGGGTCCTGGTCGGCAGCGGCGGCGAGGCCGCCGAACTGGACGCGGAGGTCGCCTCGCACGTGTTCGTGGCGAAGCGCTGATCCGTTCCGGTGCGGGCGTCTGGTGTGGACGTCTGGTGTAGGCGTCTGATGTAGGCGCCTGGTGTGGACGTCTGGTGCAGACGTCCGATGTGGACGTTCGATGTGTGGATGTGGTCGGTCCCGGGGGCGGGGGGGGCCGGGGCCGGGGCGCCCCGGGGGGGCGGGGGGCCCGGGGGGGTTTTCACAACGGTGGGGGGCGGCGGGGGGGGGGGGGGTGTTATGCGGGGGGTACCTGGGGGA
>NZ_JBHXNP010000181.1:0-7589 GCF_042719495.1 Streptomyces sp. NPDC058525 | reverse complement strand
ATTGAGGCGCGGGGGTCTGGGGGCGGAGCCCCCGGCGGGGTCCGGGGCGGAGCCCCGGTATTCAGGAAGGGGCGGGGTGGGGGAAGGGCGCGCCGCAGGCGTCGGGGTCAGGCGCGGAGGGCTGCGATGGACTCGGACAGGGCCGTCGGGACGTCCCCGACCAGGGTGTGGTGGCCGTCGCGGACGACGTGGCGGCCGCCGACCACCGTGTGCCGGACATCGGCGGCGGTCGCCGCGAAGACCGCCGTCTCGGCACCCAGCCGCGGCACCGGCCCCGCCGTGCGGACCGAGTCCAGCGCGACCGTGGTGAAGTCCGCGAGCGCGCCCGCCTCCAGCCGCCCCGCGTCGTGCCGCCCGAGGGCCGCGTGCCCGTCGGCGGTCGCGGCGGTGAGCAGCGCGTTCGCCGTCCAGTGCCCCCGGGTCCGGCTGCGCAGGCGCTCGTTCAGCTCCATCGCGCGCGCCTCCTCCAGCAGGTCGATGACCGCGTGGCTGTCGCTGCCGAGGGACAGCGGGCTGCCCGCGTGCTGGAGGCGGGTCGCCGGGCCGATGCCGTCGGCCAGGTCGCGTTCCGTGGTGGGGCACATGCACGTGCCGGTGGTGGTGCCGCCGAGGAGGGCGATGTCCGCGTCGGTCAGGTGCGTGTTGTGGACGCCGGTGGTGCCCGGGCCGAGCACCCCGTGGTCGGCGAGGAGCTGCGTCGGGGTCCGGCCGTGCGCGGCCTGGCAGGCGTCGTTCTCGGCGGTCTGCTCCGAGAGGTGGACGTGCAGCGGGGCCCGGCGCTGCCGCGCCCACGCGGCGACGGTGGCCAGCTGCGCGGCCGGGACGGCGCGCACCGAGTGGATGGCCGCGCCGACCAGCGCGTCGCCGCGGGGCTTCAGCGCGCTCGCGCGCTCCGCCCACGCCTCGGCGGTGCCGTCGGAGAAGCGCAGCTGGTGCGGGTCGGGGGCCTGGCCGAAGCCCGCCGAGAGGTAGGCGGTGTCGAGGAGGGTGATGCGGATGCCGGCCGCGGCGGCGGCCTCGATCAGGGCCTCGCCCATCGCGTTCGGTTCGGCGTACGGGGCGCCGCCGGGGGCGTGGTGGACGTAGTGGAACTCGCCGACGTTCGTGATGCCGGCCAGCGCCATCTCGGCGTACACGGCCCGGGCGAGCTCGAAGTAGCTGTCGGGGGTGAGGTTCTGGGCGACCTTGTACATGAAGTCGCGCCAGGTCCAGAAGGTGCCGGAGCCCACCTGGACCGTGCCGCGCAGGGCCCGGTGGAAGGCGTGGGAGTGCGCGTTGGCCAGGCCCGGGAGGGTCAGGCCGCGCAGGATCTCCGCGCCGGGCGGCGGGGCGTCCACGCCGAGGCGCAGGGCTCCGATCCGGCCGTCTTCGGTGACCTCGAGGGCGACGCCCGGCTCGACGTGGGTGCCGAGCCAGGCGTGCTCCAGCCAGTACGTCGTCAACGACATGCCAGGCCTTCCAGTACGTCGGCGAGGGCGAGGACTCCGGCGACGCAGTCGTCCTCGGCGGCGAACTCCTTCGGGGAGTGGGAGACGCCGGTGGGGTTCCGTACGAACAGCATCGCGGTCGGGACGGCCGCGGAGAGGATTCCGGCGTCGTGTCCCGCCCCCGTGCCGAGTACGGGGATCTCGCCGCCCAGGATCCGGTTCATCTCGTCGCGCAGGGCGTGCTCGAACTCGACGACGGGGGTGAAGGACTCCCGGACGATGCCGAGGTCGATGCCGTCCTGGTCGGCGCGCTCGCGGGCGGCCTTCTCGATGGCGGTGACGACCGTGTCGAGGGTGGCCTGGTCGGCGGCGCGCGAGTCGAGCCAGCCGCGCACGAGCGAGGGGATGGCGTTGACCCCGTTGGGCTCGACGGCGATCTTCCCGAAGGTGGCGACGGCCCCGGCGAGGGCCGCCTCCGTACGGGCGGCCAGCACGGTCGCCGCGTACGTGAGCATCGGGTCGCGGCGGTCCACCAGGCGGGTGGTGCCCGCGTGGTTGGCCTCGCCGCGGAAGTCGAACCGCCAGCGGCCGTGCGGCCAGATCGCGGAGGCGATGCCGACGCGGTCCCCGGACAGGTCGAGGGCCCGGCCCTGCTCGACGTGCAGTTCGACGAACGCGCCGATGCGGGCGAGCCGTTCGGGGTCCGCGCCGATGCCGTCCGGGTCGTATCCGGCGGCCTCCATGGCCTGCGGGAGGGAGGTCCCGTCGGCGTCGCGGAGCTCGTACGCCTTCTCCTTGGTCAGCTGCCCCGCGGCGAGCCGGGAGCCGACGCAGGCGAGGCCGAAGCGGGCCCCTTCCTCGTCACCGAAGTTGGTGATGGCAAGTGGCCTGGCGAACTCCGCGCCCCTCCTGCGGAGTTCGTCCAGGGCCGCGAAGGAGGACACCACCCCGAGGGGGCCGTCGAAGGCCCCGCCGTCGGGGACGGAGTCCAGGTGCGAGCCGGTGACCACGGCGTCGCCCGCGAGGGGGTCGCCGAGCCAGGCCCACTGGTTGCCGTTGCGGTCGGTCTCGTACGTCAGCCCGCGCGCCTCGGCCTGCTCCTGGAACCAGGTGCGGCAGTCGGCGTCGGCGCCGGTCCAGGCGTAGCGGCGGTATCCGCGGCTACCGCTGTCGCGACCGATGGGCGCGAGCTCGGCCCACATGGCATGGAACGAACCAGCCCCGCCGGCGCCAACTCCAGCCCCGCCGGAGGCAACATCAGCCCCGCCGGCGTTTGAGGCCCCGCCGGAGGCAACATCAGCCCCGCCTGGGGGTACCTCCCAGCGGTAGCTGGGGGAGTTTGAGGCGCGGGGGTCCGGGGGCAGAGCCCCCGGCAGCGGCGCCGCACCCGACACGTCGCCCTCGCTCACGCGGACTCACCCTCGCGCATGGGAACCCGCACGCCCCGCTCGTCCGCGACGGACTCCGCGATGTCGTAGCCCGCGTCGACGTGGCGGATGACGCCCATGCCCGGGTCGTTGGTGAGGACACGGCGGATCTTCTCGCCGGCCAGCGGGGTGCCGTCGGCGACCGTGACCTGGCCCGCGTGGATCGAGCGGCCCATGCCGACGCCGCCGCCGTGGTGCAGGGAGACCCAAGAGGCGCCGGAGGCGACGTTGACCATCGCGTTGAGCAGCGGCCAGTCGGCGATGGCGTCGGAGCCGTCGAGCATGGCCTCGGTCTCGCGGTACGGGGAGGCCACCGAGCCGCAGTCGAGGTGGTCGCGGCCGATGACCAGCGGCGCGGCGAGGGTGCCGTCGGCCACCATCTCGTTGAAGCGCTCGCCGGCCTTGTCGCGCTCGCCGTAGCCGAGCCAGCAGATGCGCGCGGGCAGGCCTTGGAAGTGGACGCGCTCGCCCGCCATCTTGATCCAGCGGTGCAGGGACTCGTTCTCTGGGAAGAGCTCCAGCATCGCCTTGTCGGTCTTGTGGATGTCCGAGGCCTCGCCGGACAGGGCCGCCCAGCGGAAGGGGCCCTTGCCCTCGCAGAACAGCGGCCGGATGTAGGCGGGGACGAAGCCGGGGAAGGCGAAGGCGCGGTCGTAGCCGGCCAGCTGGGCCTCGCCGCGGATGGAGTTGCCGTAGTCGAAGACCTCGGCGCCCGCGTCCATGAAGCCGACCATGGCCTCGACGTGCCTGGCCATGGACTCGCGGGCGCGGGTGGTGAAACCGGCCGGGTCCTTGGCCGCGGCGGAGGCCATGTCCTCGAAGTCGACGCCGACGGGGAGGTAGGCGAGCGGGTCGTGGGCGCTCGTCTGGTCGGTGACGATGTCGATCGGCGCGCCCTCGGCCAGCATCTGCGGGAGCAGCTCGGCGGCGTTGCCGAGCAGGCCGATGGAGAGCGGCTTGCGGGCGTCGCGGGCTTCGACGGCCAGCTGGAGGGCGTGGCGGAGGCTGTCGGCCTTGACGTCCAGGTAGCGGTGCTCGATGCGGCGCTCGATGGCGCGCGGGTCGACGTCGATGCAGATCGCGACGCCGTCGTTCATCGTCACCGCGAGCGGCTGGGCGCCGCCCATGCCGCCGAGGCCGGCGGTGAGGGTGATGGTGCCGGCGAGGGTGCCGCCGAACTTCTTGGCGGCGACGGCGGCGAAGGTCTCGTAGGTGCCCTGGAGGATGCCCTGGGTGCCGATGTAGATCCACGAACCGGCCGTCATCTGCCCGTACATGGTCAGGCCGAGCTGCTCCAGGCGGCGGAACTCCTCCCAGTTGGCCCAGTCGCCGACGAGGTTGGAGTTGGCGAGCAGTACGCGCGGCGCCCACTCGTGGGTCTGCATCACGCCGACCGGGCGGCCGGACTGGACGAGCATCGTCTCGTCCTGCTTGAGGGTGCGGAGGGTGCGGACCATCGCGTCGTACGAGCGCCAGTCGCGGGCGGCCTTGCCGGTGCCGCCGTAGACGACCAGCTTGTCGGGGTGCTCGGCGACCTCGGGGTCGAGGTTGTTCTGGAGCATCCGCAGCGCGGCCTCCTGCTGCCATCCCAGGGTGCTGAGCTCGGTGCCTCGCGCGGCACGTACGGGGCGGGGTCCTGACATGGCGGTGCCTCCTCCGATGTTGGTCAATCCATTCACATCCTGACCTCCTGAATAGATTCAGTCAACAGCTGCGGGCGGCTCCTTCGGATGATGGGATGGCGGTATGGCTGCCGACGTGGACACGGAAGGCGCCGCCGCGCGCCGCGATCTGGCCGTACGGGCCGCCGCCCGGCAGGGGCTGCTGGACGCGGAGCCCCTGGTCTGCCTGCTGGACACGGCCGGGATCCGGGCCTCCGCCGCGGCCCTGACCGCCGCCTTCGAAGCCGCGCTCGCGCCCGGCACCCCCGTCCTGCACGCCTTCGCGGTCAAGGCCGCCCCGCTCGTCCCGGTGCTGCGGCTGCTGGCCGACGCCGGGCTCGGCTGCGAGGTGGCTGGCCCCGGCGAGCTGGCGCTGGCCCGGGCGGCCGGGGTGGGGGCGCAGCGGACCGTACTGGACTCCCCCGCCAAGACCGTGGCCGAACTGCGCGAGGCGCTGGCGCTGGGCATCGCCGTCAACGCCGACAACCGGCAGGAGCTGGAGCGGCTCGACGCGCTCGTCGCCGGGGCGCCCACCGCGTCCCCCGTCGGCGTACGGATCAACCCGCAAACCGGGGCCGGCACCATCGACGCCCTGTCCACGGCCACCTCGACCTCGAAATTCGGGATCGCGCTGCGCGATCCGGGTGCCCGGGCATGGCTGGTGGGGGCGTACCTGGACCGGCCGTGGCTGACCCGGCTGCACATCCACTCGGGCTCCCAGGGCGTCCCGCTGCCGCTGATCGCCGAAGGCGTACGGGAACTGCACGCGCTGGCCGAGGAGATCAACGCGGCGGCCGGGCGCCGCCAGGTCGACACCCTCGACATCGGCGGCGGCCTCCCGGTGAACTTCGCCTCGGACGAGCACACCCCGGCGTACGCGGACTACGTCCGTGCCCTGCGCGAGGCCGTCCCCGGCCTCTTCGACGGCTCGTACGGCCTGGTCACGGAGTTCGGCCGGTCGCTGCTGGCCAAGCACGGGCTGGTCGTGGCCCGCGTCGAGTACACCAAGACCACCGGGGCCCGGCCGATCGCCCTCACCCACGCGGGGGTCCAGCTCGCGACCCGCACGGTGTACGCCCCGGCGGCGTGGCCGCTGCGGATCCTGCCGTACGACGCGAAGGGCGCCCCGAAGGACGGCGAGCCGGTGGCCCAGGACATCGCGGGGCCGGCCTGCTTCGCGGGGGATCTGCTGGCGACGGCCCGGGAGCTGCCGCTGCTCGCGCCGGGGGACCTGATCGGGGTGCCGGACACGGGGGCGTACTTCTTCACCGCCCACTACGGCTACAACAGCCTCCCCCGCCCGGCGGTCCACGGCTACACGGTGACCCCACCGACCGAGGTCCGCTTCAGCCTGGCCAGGCCGGCGCAGAGCCTCGCGGCGATCGTCGCCGAGGCGGGCGGGTGCCTCCGGGACGCGCTGCTCTAACCCGCCGTTTCCTGGGGCTCCGCCCCAGACCCCGCTCCTCAAACGCCGGAGGGGCTGGATTTGCCCTGCGGGCAACCAGCCCGCGCCTGTCCAGCCTCGCCGGCGTTTGAGGCGCGGGGTCTGGGGCGGAGCCCCGGCAACGGCGCCGCGGGCTTACTCCACGAACAGGCCGCGGGCCGCGGCTCGGGCGTCAAAGGCTTCCAGACGGGCCTGGGCGTCGGGCAGGGCGTCGGCCATGGCCTCCAGCAGCACCCGCCCCAGCAACATCGGCGCGCACGCCGTGTCGAAGGCCAGTCCGGTCCCCACCGGCGCCGGGATCAGCAGGTCCGAGTGGCGGGCCACCGGGGCGAAGGCCGAGTCCGCGACCGTCACCACCGTCAGCCCGGCCCGCCGCGAGCGCTCCAGCACGTCCACGACCTCCCGGGGATGGCGCGGCAGCGCGAAGCAGAGCAGCGCCGAGGCCCCCGCGCCGACGGCCGCGTCGATCCGGTCGTCCAGCATCGAGCCGCCCTCGTCGAGGAGCCGTACGTCCGGGTGCACCTTCGCGGCGAAGTACGCGAACCCGCGCGCCTGCGAGGACGCCGCTCGCAGCCCGAGCACCGGGAGCGGGGTGGAGGCGGCCAGCAGCCGTCCCGCCTCCTGGACCGGCGAGGGGTCGGCGAGCATCGCGGCCAGCTGCCGCAGGTTCTCGATCTCGCCCTGCACCGCCTGCTGGTACTCGTTGTACGCGTCCTCGTGCGTGACGTCCGGCCGCTCGGCGGGGGCCACCTCGCGCAGGTGGCGGCGCAGGGCGGGATAGCCGTCGAAGCCCAGCGCCACCGCGAAGCGGGTCACCGAGGGCTGGCTCACCCCGGCCAGCTCGGCGAGTTCCACGCTCGACAGGAAGGGCACCTCCGCCGCCCCGCGCACCATGCAGTGTGCGATCCGCCGCTGGGTCGGCGTCAGCCGGTGCCCCTCGAACAGCTTCTGCAGCCGCGCGGCCGGGCTGTCGCTCATTCCCGTCCCCTCCGTCCCCATGGGTTATTCAGTCACCGAGCACTCTGCATGTGGTTATGCAGCTCGGCAAGCCGCGACCGCGATGCGGATACGGGGGCTAGCCCCAGTGCGGGGGCCCGCGGCGGTTCCTACGGTGGGGGCATGGACGCGCACGCCCGAGAGCTGAAGAAGGAATTCGACGCCACGCTGGACGCCCGGCGGGAGCTGGGGCCGGAGTACGAGGCCGCGCTGGTGGACTCGTTCGTCGAGAAGGTCGACACGCAGGTGCGGCGCCGGCTGGCGGAGGAACGCCTGTCCGCTGCCCGCGTGGGCGGCGGGGGCCGCCGGCCGGATCCGGCGGAGGGGAACTTCGGCGAACGCTTCGGCTTCGCGATCATCACGCTGGTGCTGGCGATCCCGCTGTCCGCGATCGCCGCCACGCAGGCGGGTCTGGCGGGCCTGCTGGTCGCCTGGGGCGGCATCCTGGGCGTGAACTTCATCCACGCCAAGCGCCTCCGGCGGGGGTCTGCGGAGTAACCGGGGCTGCGGAAGCGCGGCCCCGGGCCCGGGAGCACGGGGCAGGTGCGGCACCGCTGCGGGGGGGGGGGGGGGGGGCGGCGGCGGCGGCCGCGCGGGCGGCGGGGGCGGGGGGGCCGGCAGCGCCGCCGGCCCG
>NZ_JBHXNP010000180.1:0-7734 GCF_042719495.1 Streptomyces sp. NPDC058525 | reverse complement strand
CGTAGGGGATGCCCGAGGCACCGGGCCCGGCCGGCGGAGTTGCGGCCGGACCCTTGTCGATCTTGTCAGTCACAATGACTGCCCTTCAGTGGAGCGCTCGGATCACTTGCCTGCGTTGATCGTGGCGGACGGCACGGCGCTGTCCTTCACGTTCCACTTCTCCAGGACCTTGGCGTAGGAGCCGTCCTTGATGATGGCGTCGAGGGCTTCCTTGATGGCATCGCGCAGCTGCGTGTTGTCCTTGGAGACGGCGATGCCGAAGAGGCCGACGTCCGCCTGCTCGCCGGCGACCTCGAAGTCGTTGCCGCCGCCGGAGGTCTTCGCGGCGTACGCGGTGACCGGGTAGTCGTTCAGGTCGGCCACGGCGCCGCCGGCCTTGACGCGGGTCTGCGCCTCGGCGTCGGTGTCGAAGGCCTCGATGGTGAGCTTCTTGTCGCCGCACTTCTCGGCCTGGGCCTTGAAGGTGTCCTCGTACGTGGTGCCGCGCTGGACGGCGACCGTCTTGCCGCAGAGGTCGTCGAGGGACTTGATGTTCTCCGGGTTGCCCTTCTTGACCAGGAGCGAGACGCCGGAGGAGAAGTAGTCGACGAAGTCGACGCCCTTGCCGACCTTCTTGCCGTCGTCGTCCAGGCCCTCCTGGCGCTTCTTGTTGTCCGTGATCGAGGACATCGCGATGTCCTGGCGGCCGGTCTCCAGGGAGGTGATCAGGCCGTCGAAGGTGCCGGAGGTGAACTGGAACTTCACACCGAGCTGCTTGCCCAGGGCATCGGCGATGTCGGGGTCGACACCGATGATCTTGCCGCCCTCGACGTACTCCATCGGCGCGTAGGCGGTGTCGGAACCGACCTTGATGACACCGGCGTCCTGGATCTTCTTCGGCAGCTTGGAGAACAGCGGAGCATCGCTCGTCTTCTCCTTGGCGGCGGAGCCGCTGTCGGTCTGGTCGCCACAGCCGGTCAGGATCAGGGCACCGGCGACCGCGATCGCGC
Source organism: Streptomyces sp. NPDC058525 (assembly GCF_042719495.1). Taxonomy (NCBI): domain Bacteria; kingdom Bacillati; phylum Actinomycetota; class Actinomycetes; order Kitasatosporales; family Streptomycetaceae; genus Streptomyces; species Streptomyces sp. NPDC058525. The sequence continues at coordinate 6,745 of NZ_JBHXNP010000180.1, read as the reverse complement.
CGACCGCGGCGATCCGGGACCGGGCGGCGGTCGTACGACGGGTGATGCTTGCGGTCATGAGCTGGTTCCTCCGGCTGGTGGAAAAGCACCGAAAAGGGGTCGGGCACGCACCATCGAGTGTCGCGACCTTGTGTGATTACGGCATCTTGCCATTCGGACTGGCGCATTCAGGCTGCCCATGAGGTCAAAATCAGATAACGGACACGCCCGGCTACCGAACAGGACTGCGGGCAAGGCGCCTCGGAGCCGCACAAACCCCCGCGACCAGGCGGTTCCGGCTCAGTATTTGCGGTGCGTCTCGCCCATTGGACACAAGGCTTTGGACTTTTAGCCAAAACCATGACAAGCAGCCTATGGTCGAGCCGGAATCGACTCGTCTGGGTGAGCGTTCATCCGGTAGAACAGATCCTTACACCCCTCATCCGGGGCTCAGGGCGCGCGTGCGGCGCGCCCGCGCGTACGAACCTCCCCTTCGCGGAGGCGGTCCAACCGCCGATGCGGAGTACGAACGCGGTGCCCGCCCACCCCTTAACCAGGAGTGGCCACCCTCAACGATTCAAAGGACTTAAGGGGTCACACAAAGTGGCAGCGGAGATCGTCAACCCTCACACCGACAGCGCGACCGACAACAACCCGGACGCGGTGTTCGCCCTGCACCGGGGCGGCAAGATGGCCATCCAGGCCACGGTCCCGGTCACCAACAAGGACGACCTGTCCCTCGCGTACACCCCCGGCGTGGCGAAAGTGTGCACCGCCATCGCCGAGCAGCCGGAGCTGGTGAACGAGTACACCTGGAAGTCCAACGTGGTCGCCGTCGTCACCGACGGCACGGCCGTGCTCGGGCTCGGTGACATCGGCCCCGAGGCCTCCCTCCCCGTGATGGAGGGCAAGGCCATTCTCTTCAAGCAGTTCGGCGGCGTGGACGCGGTCCCGATCGCGCTCGCCACCAAGGACACGGACGAGATCATCGAGACGGTCATCCGTCTCGCTCCGTCCTTCGGCGGGGTGAACCTGGAGGACATCTCCGCTCCCCGCTGCTTCGAGATCGAGCGCCGCCTCCAGGAAGCGCTCGACATCCCGATCTTCCACGACGACCAGCACGGCACGGCCATCGTGACGCTGGCCGCGCTGCGCAACGCCGCGAAGCTCACCGGGCGCACGCTCGGCGACCTGCGCGCCGTGATCTCGGGCGCGGGCGCCGCGGGCATCGCCATCGCCAAGATCCTGGTGGACGCGGGCATCGGCGACGTCTGCGTGACCGACCGCAAGGGCGTCGTCTCGGCGGACCGCACCGACCTGACGGACGTCAAGGCGGAGATCGCGGGCCTGACCAACAAGACGGGCCGGACCGGCTCGCTGGAGCAGGCCCTCGCGGGCGCGGACGTCTTCATCGGCGTCTCCGGCGGAACGGTTCCGGAGGAGGCGGTGGCCTCGATGGCGAAGGACGCGTTCGTCTTCGCCATGGCCAACCCGAACCCGGAGGTCCACCCGGACGTCGCGCACAAGTACGCGGCGGTCGTGGCCACGGGCCGCTCGGACTTCCCGAACCAGATCAACAACGTGCTGGCGTTCCCGGGCATCTTCGCGGGCGCGCTCAAGGTGCGCGCCACCCGGATCACGGAGGGCATGAAGATCGCCGCCGCCGACGCCATCGCCGGTGTCGTGGGTGACGAACTCTCCGCCGACTACGTGATCCCGTCGCCCTTCGACGAGCGCGTGGCCGTGGCCGTCTCCACGGCCGTCGCCGCCGCCGCCAAGGCCGACGGCGTGGCCCGCCTGGCCTGACGGCCGCGCTGAGCTGTACGGGCGGGGCCCGGCCGGAGCGATCCGGCCGGGCCCCGCCCTTTTGCGTGTCCGCCTTGTCGGTCCGCCGACTTCTCCGTGCCCGCCTTTTCCCGTGCTCCGGGGGCCCGGTGCGACGAAGGCCTCACCACCCGGGCGCCGGGAAGGCTGGAACCCCCGCCCTACCGAGCGGTAGCGTCGCGGCATGTTCGCTGCCTATGCCGCCCGAATCGACCGTGACCACCCGCTGAACGGCCTGGAGCTGGGCGAGCGCCCGACTCCCGTGGCCCGGCCCGGGTGGGTGACCGTCAACGTCAAGGCCGCCTCCCTCAACCACCACGACCTGTGGTCGCTGCGCGGGGTCGGCCTCGGCGAGGACAAACTCCCCATGATCCTCGGCTGCGACGCCGCCGGGACCGACCAGGACGGCAACGAGGTCGTCCTGCACTCCGTGATCGGCCAGAGCGGTCACGGGGTCGGCCCGGACGAGCCCCGCTCGATCCTGACCGAGCGCTATCAGGGCACCTTCGCCGAGCAGGTCACCGTGCCCGCGTGGAACGTGCTGCCCAAGCCCGCCGGACTCTCCTTCGAGGAGGCCGCCTGCCTGCCGACGGCCTGGCTGACGGCCTACCGGATGCTGTTCACCAACGCCGGGGTCCGGCCCGGGGACTCCGTACTCGTCCAGGGCGCCGGCGGCGGGGTCGCCACCGCGGCCATCGTGCTGGGCAAGGCCGCGGGCCTGCGGGTCTTCGCCGCCAGCCGGGACGAGGCCAAGCGCAAGCGGGCCGTGGAGCTGGGCGCCCTGGAGGCGTACGAGCCGGGCGCGCGGCTGCCGCAGCGGGTGGACGCCGTCATCGAGACGGTGGGCGCGGCCACCTGGTCGCACTCGGTGAAGTCCCTGCGCCCGGGCGGCACCCTGGTCATCTCCGGCGCCACGAGCGGCGACCGCCCCGCGCACGCCGAGCTGACGCGCATCTTCTTCCTGGAGCTGAAGGTGGTCGGCTCGACGATGGGCTCGAAGGACGAGCTGGAGGACCTGCTGTCGTTCTGCGCGACCACCGGGGTGCGGCCGGTCATCGACGAGGTGCTGCCGCTGGACCGGGCGCGCGAGGGCTTCGAGAAGCTCGCGTCGGGCGACCTCTTCGGCAAGATCGTCCTCAAGCCCTGATTGTCAACAAGGGTTGACACCACCTCCCGCGTCAACCTACATTGACACGCATGACGGAAGCCACTGATCTCGCCGAACGCGCCGGTGACCGTGACCCCCGCGTGGGCCTGCGTGCCGTGGCCGCCCTCCGCAGGCTGCTGGAGCAGCTGGAGGGCGTACAGGTACGCAGTGCCCGCGCGCAGGGCTGGTCCTGGCAGGAGATCGCGGCCGAGCTGGGCGTGAGCCGGCAGGCCGTGCACAAGAAGCACGGGAGGGTCTGATGTTCGAACGCTTCACCCGCGAGGCACGGTCGACCGTGACGGGCGCGGTGGCCGAGGCCCGGCAGGCCGGGGCCCCCGCGGTCACCCAGGAGCACCTGCTGCTCTCCCTGCTGGCCCTGGGCGTCCTGGACCCGCTGGGCGTGGACCGCACGGCGGTGGCCGCCGACCTCGCGGCGGCCCGCCGCCGGGGCGGCATGTCCCGGGCGGACGAGGAGGCGCTGGCCGGGCTCGGCATCGACCTCACGGAAATCGTCTCCCGGATCGAGGAGACCCACGGCGAGGGCGTGCTGGCGGCCCCGGCGCCGCGCAAGCGGACCCTGGGCGCCTCGCTCCGCTCCGCCCTGGGCCGCGCCGAGCCGGACGGCGGCGGGAACCGCCACGTCCCCTTCACCGAGGAGGCGAAGAAGGTCCTGGAGCAGTCCCTGCGGGTCGCGCTCGGCCGCAAGGACCACCACATCGGCGCGCTGCACCTGCTCCTGGCGCTGCTCTCCCGCCCCGGCACGGTCTCCGAGGTCCTGACGGACCACGGCATCACCTACGACACGGCGGAAACGGCCCTGCCGGCGGCCTGACCTATCCGGCCCGCAGCGTCGCCCCCAGCCGGGCGGCGGCGGCCGCGAGGTGGGCGCGGGCCTCGGCCAGCCGGGCCGAGGTCACCCCGTGGTCCCGCGCGGCGTCGCGCACCTCGTCGCGGAAGCGGTCCAGCAGCCGGTCCAGGTCCCGTGCCGGGTCTCCGGTGGGGGCCAGGTCCTCGGCCCAGTCGGTGTCGGCCACGGGGGGCTCGGCGGAGCCGGCCGGCGCTGCGGACCCGGGCTGCGCGCCCGGCGCCGTAGCCGTGCCGCTGCCGCTCCCGCCGAGCCACGCTCCGGCCAGACTGCCCAGCATCCCGCCCGACTTGGCGAACTGCTCCTGGAGCTGCCCGGCGATGCGCTGGACCTCCTCGCGGGCGCGCTCCTGGGCCTCCTTGGCCTGGCGGCGGGCCTGCTGGGCCTCCTCGCGGGCCCGGCGGCTCTCGTCCCTGGCCCGCCGCGCCTGCTCCTTCCACTCCTGGCGCGCCCGGCTCAGCTCCTCCTTGGCCGCCTTCCAGGACTCGTCCTCGACCCGGGTCGCCGACGCGGAGGCCGCTGCCCGCATCTCGCGCCGCAGTTCACCGGCGGCGCCGCGGACGTCGTCGCGGATCTCGGCGGCCAGTTCGGTCACCGAGTCGCGGATCTCCAGCTCCAGGTCGGCGAGTTCGCCGCCGCGGTCGGCCAGTTCGGCCCGGCCCGCCTCGGTGATCGAGTACACCTTGCGCCCGCCTTCGGTGGCGTGCGTGACCAGGCCTTCGGCCTCCAGCTTGGCGAGCCGCGGGTACACCGTGCCCGCGGAGGGCGCGTACAGGCCCTGGAAGCGCTCCTCCAGCAGGCGGATCACCTCGTACCCGTGCCGCGGGGCCTCGTCCAGCAGCTTGAGGAGGTAGAGGCGGAGGCGGCCGTGGGCGAAGACGGGCGGCATGTCAGAGCACCTTCTTGTCGAGCGCGAGGGGGGCGGCGGACGCGGCGGGGGTCTCGGCCTCGGCCGGCGGGCGGCGCAGCAGCGCGATGGCTCCCGAGACCGTGGTGGCCCGCAGGGTGCCGGTGCCCGAGCCGAGGGTTCCGGTGATCCGCTTGGCGCCCAGGTGGCCGGAGACCCGCAGGTCCTCGAAGGCGTTGGAGACGCCGCCGGTGGCGGTGTTGGCCTCCACCCGGGTGTCGGCGGGGTGCGGCAGCCGGATGGCGACCTGGCCGGAGACGGAGTTGACCGCGATGTCCACGGGGCGCGGGGCGGAGGGGTCGAGGTCCAGGTCGATGAGCATGTCGCCGCTGACCGAGTCGCCCCGTACGCTCACGCCCGCGCCGTCGACCACCGTCAGACCGCCGGAGACCGAGTGGAAGCCGAGGTCGCCGGTGACGGACTGGGCCTCGACGCTGCCGGAGACCGTGTGCGCCTTGACCCGGCCGGACAGCCCGGACAGCGTGGCGTCGCCGGAGACCGTGTTGACCGCGGCGCCGCCGGAGATCCCGGAGACGAAGGCGGTGGCGTCGACCACGCCGACCTCCACCTGCGTGCCGGCAGGGACGGTGAGGGTGACGGAGGCGCTGCGCTCCCAGGCCTTGCGGCCGGAACCGGAACCCGACCAGGCCTTCCAGGGCTTGGCCTCCCACCACTGCTTGAAGCCCTGGGCGCCGTTCCAGGGCAGGTCCTCGTAGGAAACGGTGAGCGAGCCGCCCTCCTGCACCACGTACAGGGGCGGCCCCTCGACCCCGGTCACCTCCAGGCGGGCCGGGCCCTCCTCGGCGGCGACCACGTTCACCGCGCCGCTCACGAGGCGGACGCGGAGCTCGGTCACCGGCTCCTCGAAGGTGAGCTTCTGCGCTTCGGCGATGTGCCACGTCGACTGCGACGCCTGCTCGGCCATGGGGCTGATCCTCCTCGTGCGTTCACGGACGGGTCTCGACGCACGCAACATATCGCGTCTTCTGAGGAACACGATATATCGCGGTCTGGGGAAGTCAAGCGGTCTGGGCTGCCGCCAAAGTCCCCCCTTTGGGCTAATTGGGGCGGTTTGCCTTAGCGTGTGGACATGCCGATCTCCCGGACCCCGGCCGGCGGACTGCTCGTCTGCCGTGCCGAGCCCCTCGCCGCCCGCCCCGCCGCGCACCTGCTGCGCGTCCGCCTGCTGCTCGCCCCGGCGGGCGGGTGGACCGCGCTCGTCCCCGAGGTCAAGCCGTGGCTCGACGGCGAGGGGACCGTGGCCGAGGTGCTCTCCGGCTGGGCCTCGGCGGTCGCGGTCGGCGCCAACTGGCCCGTGCTGAGCCTGTGGTGGGAGGGCGGGCGGACCGGGTTCGCCCTGGCGAGCGGGTTCCGGCGGACCGCCGCGTACGAGTGGGACGCGCTCGGCGGGCCGGCCGGCGAGCCCGACGCCATGCGGACCCTGGCCGCCCGGCTCGGCCTGGACCCCGTGCTCGACCTGGAGGAACTGGAGCGGCTGACCCGCCCGGCCGCCGATCCCGCCGTGGACGGGGAGGCCCGGCTGCTCGCGCTGATCGCCCTGCTGGGCCGCGCCGGTCTGGCGCTGCCCGCCGGACTGGCCCCCGGCGAACCCGCCGACCGGCTGCGGGAGGCGGCGCGCGTTGCGCGCGGCGCGGAGGCCGTGCAGTGGTCCGGCTGGCGCGACGCGGTGGAGCAGGGGCCGCTGGGGCCGTGGGTGCGCGGCCCTCGGGCCCGGCTGCTGGGCGCGGCCCAACTCGCGGCGGGCGCCCCCCTCCTGGCCTGGGCGGCCCACCGCCGAAGCCCCGGCTGGGCGGCGGCCGGCGCCGCCCTGGTCACCCAGGGCACGCTGTCCCTCGCCTACGACCAAACCCGCCGCCCCCGACCGTAGGCCCGGCCGACACCGCCCGATCCGGTCCCCTGGGCGCCGCCCGCCCCGCGCCTCAATCGCCGGCGCGGCTCAAGAATCGGGGCTCCGCCCCGGACCCCGCGCCTCAAACGCCGGCGGGGCTGGAGGGTGCCGGCG
>NZ_JBHXNP010000179.1:0-7835 GCF_042719495.1 Streptomyces sp. NPDC058525 | reverse complement strand
GGGCCCGCACCCGCACCAGCCACTTCGCAGCACTTCGCCCCGCCGAGCCGAAGCTCGACGGGGCGAAGTAGACCCCCGAATAAACCAACAGCATCCCTCCGGTACGGGGGCGCCGGGCGTTCACCGCGCCGGGCGTTCCCCGCGCCGCGCGTTCCCCGTGCCGCGGGTTCACCGTGCCGCGGGTTCACCGTGCCGCGGGTTCACCGTGCCGCGCGTTCACCACGCTGCGGGATCTCCGGCGGCCACCCCGAACACGGACCCGTCGGGCGCACTCCCGAACACCCGCCCGTCCGCGACCACGGGCGCGGGGACCGTGGCCGTGTAGGTGCCCTGGCCCGTCCCCATCCGCGGGTCCGTCTGGCCGACCAGCCGCCCGGCCCGGGCATCGACCGCGATCAGCCGGCCGTCGGCCGCCATCAGGAACACCCGCCCGCCGTCGACGACCGGCCGCGAGGCCGCGGCCACCGCCGTCTCCAGCCGCCACGCCTCCTTCTCCCCGGCGACCGCCGTCAGCGCACCCGAGATCCCGATCAGGTACACGACCCCGTCCGGCCCCACGGTCGCCTCGGCCTGCAACTGCTGCACCGACAACGGGGTGCGCCGGACCGCCCGCGTGGCGAGGTCGACGCGCACGACCGCGACGGACATCCCCTGCAGATCGCCGGCCAGCAGGTGCAGACCGCCCTGTGCCACGCCCACCGGCTTGAGCAGCCCCGGTGCGCGCAGCTGCCAGCGCACCGAGCCGTCCGCCGGATCGACCGCCGACATCTGCGAGGACGTGCCGTCGTCGGCGCGCGTGGACACGTACAGGTCGAGCCCGCCGTCCGGCCGGCCCGGACCCGTGAACCACACGGACCCCGTCCGTCCCAGGCGCTTGCTCCAGCTCACGGCGCCGGTGGCCGCGTCGAGCGCGGTGACGGTCCCGTCCGCCCCCGCGGCCAGCACCTTCGGGCCGGCGGGCAGCACCGTCGCGTTCTGCGCGATGTCCTTCTTCCACCGCGGCGCGCCCGTCGCCGGGTCCAGCGCCTGGAGCAGGCCGCTGCCGGGGGTCACGGCCAGGACGAGCCCGCCGTTCGCGACGGGCGCGATGGCGGTGGCGCCCGCCGTACGCGCACCCGTGCCCGGCGCGGGCACCGACCAGGCGAGGGCGCCGTCGGCCGGGTCCAGCCGGGCCGCGACGAGGCCGGGCGTCGAGCAGTACAGCGCCCCGGCCGCCGCCGCGCACGCGGACACCGTGTTGCCGGGACCGCGGTCGCCGAGCGGGGCCGACCACGGCGTGGGCGCGGGTGCGGGCGCGGCCGGGTCCTGCGGCCGCGACGCCGTGCGCCCCACCGGGTCCCCGTCGTCCCCGTCGTCCGCGAACCCCGCGTACGCTCCGGCGGCCCCGCCCGTCAGCAGCAGCGCGAGGGCGGCCGCGAGGGCGAGCCGTCGCGGCCGCCGCCGCGCCTCCGGGGCCTCGGTGATCCGTACGCGCCGGTGCGTGGCGTCGTCGGCGGCGGACGGGGGCGGATCCGGGACCGGCCGCCGGGGCTGCGGTATGAAGGCGCGGGTCTCCTCGCCCGTCGGGTACGCGGCGGCCCGCAGCTCTCCGAGCAGGGCGTCGGGGGTGGGCCGGTCGGCGGGGTCCTTGGCGAGGCAGCGCGCGATGACCGGAGCGAGCGAGGACGGCACCCCGGCCAGGTCCGGCTCGCTGTGCACCACCTGGTACGCGACGAGGTAGTGACTGTCGGAGTCGAAGGGGCCGCGGCCGGTCGCCGCGTGGACGAGCACCGCCCCCATCGCGAACACGTCCGCCGCCGGGCCGACCTCCCGCGGCCGCTGGAACTGCTCGGGCGCCATGAACGGCGGTGTCCCGATCAGCTTGCCGGTCTCGGTCCGCAGATCGCTGTCGGCGGGCCGCGAGATCCCGAAGTCGATGACCCGCACCCCGTCCGGCGCCATCAGCACGTTGCTGGGCTTGAGGTCCCGGTGCACCACCCCGGCCCGGTGGATGTCCCGCAGCGCCTCCGCCAGCCCGGCGCCGAGCCTGGCCAGCGCTCCGGGGCCGAGGGGCTCGTCGCGCACCTGGTCGGCGAGCGTGGGGGCGTCGATGAACAGGGTGGCCATCCACGGCCGCTCGGCATCGGGGTCCGCGTCCACGACGGGCGCGGTGAACGCGCCGCTCACCCGCCGGGCGGCCGCGACCTCCTGGCGGAACCTGGCCCGGAACTCCGGATCCATCGCGTGCTGCGCGTGGACGACCTTGACCGCCAGCCGCAGTCCGGACGCGGAGGTGGCCAGATGCACCACTCCCATGCCGCCGGAACCCAGGACGGATTCCAGCCGGTACTGCCCGGCGTACTCCGGAAAACCGGCCCGTTCCGCGCGCAGTGAGTGCACTGCCGACCACCCCCGCCGGAGCCTAGTCGATGGCGCATATGAATCGGTAAGGGCCTGCTACCCTGCGCGAGTTGCAGAGCGTCACGCTCAAGGGGGAGATGTCCGATGTCGGTTGAGAACGAAACGAACGAGCTCCAGACCCTTTCCGGAGGTTCCGGCTACAAGTCCTACCCGGTCGCGCCGGGCGTCCAGCTCAACGTGCGCAGCGGCCCGGGCACCGGATACCCCGTGGTCGCCGTCCTGCCGCTGGGAGCCCGGGTGACGATCCGCTGCCAGTGCGCGGGCACCACCGTCTCCGGCCCGTACGGCACCACGAACCTCTGGGACTGCGTCGGCAACGGCCAGTTCGTCTCCGACGCGTACGTCAAGACGGGCAGCGACGGCTACGTCGCCGCGCACTGCGGCTGACGCACCGCGGCTGACGCACCGCCGCTGACCGGGTCCCGGGCCGCGCCCGTCTGACACGTGAGACACAGCCGGTCCGGTCGGCCCGGCGGGAGATAATCGCTGATGTGAGCGACGACCAGCGAGACCAGAACCCCGCCGAGCCGGCCCAGCCCGCCGAGCCCTCCCAGGCCCCCGCCCCGGCCGCGGCCGCCGGACCCGAGCCCGAGCCGATCCGGTTCTTCGGCACCACCTGGCTGAACCACGACGGCGGCTACGCCCTGCGCCGCGCCGCCGTCGCCGCGGGCTCCCTCATCACAGCCGTCGCCGCGGCGGTGCTGCTGCGCCTCTCCTACGAGGGCCTGGAGCTCGGCAACGTCGGCCCCTTCCTCAGCATCTCCGTCGTCGTCCTCTTCGCGATCTCCAGCTCCATCGCCTTCGCCAAGACCTGGGAATCCTTCAGCCGCCGCCCGGCCCCCTCCTCCGACGAGGCCGCCCTCAAGGGCCTGAAGGCGATCGGTTTCATCGGCTCCCTCATCGCGTACTTCCTCCGCTGCCTCGTCGAGGCCCCGGGCGAGAAGCTGCGCCGCGCCGAGTACGAGCGTGCCGTGGCCGAATTCGCCCGCCGGCGCAGCGCCCGTACCGGCAACCCGGCCGCGCGTCGCCCCAAGCGCAAGAAGTAGCCCGGCCCGCGAGCCCGCCCGGGCCGCACCGGTTTTTCCTCCCGCCGATTGACGGCCGGCACAGCCAGGAGCATTATTCATCACATGATGAATAACCCGCCTCCAGAAGGCCACGGAGTCCCGGAAGCCCACGGAGTCCCGGAAGCCCACGGAGCCCCGGAAGCCCACGGAGCCCCGGAAGCCGCGCCCGCCGTGCACGCCGCAGGCCTGACCGTCCGCCGCGGCACGGGCCGAGCCCCCCGCACCGTCCTCGACGGCATCGGCTTCGACGTCCCCCGCGGCCGCATCACCGGCCTCCTCGGCCCCTCCGGCTGCGGGAAGTCCACCCTCATGCGCGCCATCGTCGGCACCCAGGCCCACGTCACCGGCACCCTCGACGTCCTCGGCCACCCCGCCGGCCACCCCGGGCTCCGCTCCCGCATCGGCTACGTCACCCAGGCGCCCTCCGTCTACGACGACCTCACCGTCCGGCAGAACCTCGACTACTTCGCCGCCGTCCTCGACCCTCCCCCAGCTACCGCTGGGGGGACCCCCCGCCGCGCCGCCGCCGGCCGCCGCACCGCCGCCGTCCGGCAGGCCATCACCGACGTCGACCTCACCACCCACACCGACGCCCTCGCCGGCAACCTCTCCGGCGGCCAGCGCAGCCGCGTCTCCCTCGCCGTCGCCCTGCTCGGCACCCCCGAGCTCCTCGTCCTCGACGAACCCACCGTCGGCCTCGACCCCGTCCTGCGCCGCGACCTCTGGAACCTCTTCCACGAGATCACCCGCACCCGCGGCGCCACGATCCTCGTCTCCTCGCACGTCATGGACGAGGCCGAGCGCTGCCACGACCTGCTCCTCATGCGCGAGGGCCGCATCCTCGCCCAGGACACCCCCGACGCCCTGCGCGCCCGTACCGGCTCCGCCACCGTCGAGGAAGGCTTCCTCCGCCTCGTCGACGAGGCCAACGCCACCGCCGAGGCCCACGCCACCGTCCACGCCACCGCCGACAGGGAGCCGCAGCGATGAGCGCCACGTCCTCGATCAACGCCGCCCGCACCACCGCCACCGCCGGCCGCGTCCTGCGCCAGCTCGGCCACGACCCGCGCTCCATCGCGCTGATGCTGCTGGTCCCCGTACTGATGCTGACGCTGCTCCGCTTCGTCTTCGACGGCAGCCCGCGCACCTTCGACGGCATCGGCGCGTCACTCCTCGGGATCTTCCCCCTCATCACCATGTTCCTGGTGACCTCCATCGCCACCCTGCGCGAGCGCACCTCCGGCACCCTGGAACGGCTCCTCGCCATGCCCCTCGGCAAGGGCGACCTCATCGCCGGCTACGCCCTCGCCTTCGGAGCCGTCGCCGTCGTCCAGTCCCTGCTCGCCACCGGGCTCGCCCTCTGGCTCCTCGGCCTCGACGTCGTCGGCTCGCCCTGGCTGCTGCTCCTCGTCGCCCTCCTCGACGCGCTCCTCGGCACCGCACTCGGCCTCTTCGTCTCGGCCTTCGCCGCCTCCGAGTTCCAGGCCGTCCAGTTCATGCCGGCGGTGATCTTCCCCCAGCTCCTCCTGTGCGGCCTGTTCGCGGCCCGCGACACCATGCACCCCGTCCTCGAGACCCTCTCGGACGTCCTGCCCATGTCCTACGCGGTCGACGGCATGACCCAGGTCCTCACCCACACCGACATGACCGCCGACTTCGTCCGCGACACCGTCATCGTCGCCGGCTGCGCGCTGCTCGTCCTCGCCCTCGGCGCGGCCACCCTCCGCCGCCGGACCCCGTAACCCGCCCCGGCGGCCCGGCCCCCGGCCGCCCACGGACCGGACACCCCGCCCGGCCCACCGGCCCGAGTGCAAGGATGATCCCGTACGCAGTCATACGCAGCGCGTTCGGCGAGGTGAATCGGGCATGACCCAGACAGTCGCAGTCCTCGGTACCGGCAAGATCGGCGAGGCCCTGCTCAGCGGGATGATCCGCGGCGGCCGGCCCGCCTCCAAGCTCCTCGTCACCGCCCGCCGCGCGGAACGCGCCGAGGAGCTCCGCGCCCGCTACGGCGTCGAGGCCGTCAGCAACGCCGAGGCCGCCAAGCGCGCCGACACCCTCATCCTCACCGTCAAGCCGCAGGACATGGGCAAGCTCCTCGAAGAGCTCGCCCCGCACGTCCCCGCCGACCGCCTGGTCATCAGCGGCGCCGCCGGCATCCCGACCTCCTTCTTCGAGGAGCGGCTCGCGGCCGGCACCCCCGTCGTCCGCGTCATGACGAACACCCCCGCCCTCGTCGACGAGGCCATGTCCGTCATCTCGGCCGGCAGCCACGCCACCGCCGCGCACCTTGCCCACACCGAGGAGATCTTCGGCGGCGTCGGCAAGACCCTGCGCGTCCCCGAGTCCCAGCAGGACGCGGCCACCGCCCTCTCCGGATCCGGACCCGCGTACTTCTACTTCCTCGTGGAAGCCATGACCGACGCCGGGATCCTCCTGGGCCTGCCCCGCGCCCAGGCCCACGACCTGATCGTGCAGGCCGCCATCGGCGCCGCCGTGATGCTCCGCGACAGCGGCGAGCACCCGGTCAAGCTCCGCGAGGCCGTCACCTCCCCGGCCGGTACGACGATCAACGCGATCGTCGAGCTCGAGCGGCACGGCGTGCGCGCCGCCCTGATCGCCGCCCTCGAAGCGGCCCGCGACCGCAGCCGCGAGCTCGCCTCCGGCAACAGCTGACCAACGGGCCGGGGTACGGGCACCGCTCGCGGCGGGCTGCCCGTACCCCTCCCCCGGTCACCCCTTCAGGGCGCGAGCAGCCCGATGGCCTCGTACGCCCGGTCGACCACCGGCCGCGCCAGCTCCCGGGCCCGCCCCGCACCCTCCCGCAGCACCTTGTCCACCTGGACGGGATCGGCCGCCAGCTCGGCATGCCGCTCCCGCACCGGCCGCAGCAGCTCGACCACCGCGTCGGCCACGTCCCGCTTCAGCGCCCCGTACCCGGTGTAGCCCTCGGCCAGCCGCACGGGATCCGCGCCGGTACAGGCGGCCAGGATGTCGAGCAGGTTCGCGACCCCGGGCCGCGACTCCCGGTCGTAGACCACCCCGTCCTCCCCGCTGTCGGTGACCGCGCGCATCACCTTCTTGCGCACGACCTCCGGCTCGTCGAGCAGATAGACGATCCCGGTGCCGTTCGCGTCGGACTTCCCCATCTTCGACGTCGGCTCCTGGAGGTCCATGACCCGGGCGGCGACCGCCGGGTGCGTGGCCTTGGGCACCGTGAAGGTGTGCCCGTACCGCTGGTTGAAGCGCACGGCCAGATCCCGGGTCAGCTCGACGTGCTGCCGCTGGTCCTCACCCACCGGCACCTCGTCGGTCCGGTACGCCAGGATGTCGGCGGCCATCAGCACGGGATAGGTGAGCAGCGACAGCCGTACGCCGTCCCCGGCGGCCTGCGCCTTCGCCGCCTTCTCCTTGTACTGGATCATCCGGCGCAGCTCACCGTCGGTGGCGGTGCACTCCAGCAGGTACGCGAGCCGCGTGTGCTCGTCGACATGGCTCTGCACGAACAGCGTGCACCGCTGTGGATCGAGCCCGGCTGCGAGCAACAGCGTCGCGGCCTGCCGGCTGAGCCTGCGTACGCGCGCCGGCTCGTGCTCGACGGTCAGCGCGTGCAGGTCGACGACGCAGAACAGGGCCTCGTCCGGCGCCTGCTCGGCGGCGACCCACTGCCGTACGGCGCCCAGGTAGTTGCCCAGCGTCAGGTGCCCGGTCGGCTTGACCCCGCTGAAGATCCTCGTCATGTCCCGTTCTCCCTTGTGTGAGTGGTGCCGGGGCCGCCGCGACGGGCGGCCGAGCCACTCCCGGGAGGGGAGAAACGAAAACGGCCGCCGAAGCGGCGGCCGTGAGCGCATGCGTGCTCGCGTTGCAGTCGGCCGCCGTCAGGCGGCCCACCAACGCAGGTTGAGCGTGAGCGCATGCGTAGTCATGGACCCAGCGTAGACGGAACGGGATGAAGACGACGTGAAGTTCGAGCGGCACGCGCGGCCGGTCAGCCGGGGGTTGACACAGGTGTGCCCGATCCGTAAGGTTCTTCGAGTTGTCCGAAGTGAGCGCCGACCCCGGTCGGTCCCCGGACGGCCATCCCGCACTACACATTCGAACGAACGACTGCTTTGTCGTCCCGTTTTCATGCGTATTTGCGAATGAGGAATCCGCGTCCGAGGGCGCCGCCGCCGATTAGGTTCGGGGGCAAGGAATCCGCTACTGTCTCACTCGCCGGAAGGGCCCAACAGCCCGGAACGCAAGCCCCGCTGACTGGGGGTCAGGCCCGAAAGGATCTGATAGAGTCGGAATCGCCGGAAAGGGAAAGCGCGAAAGCGCAGGACCTGGAAAGCACCGAGGAAGTCGGGCCCGAAAGAGTCTGATAGA
>NZ_JBHXNP010000178.1:0-7990 GCF_042719495.1 Streptomyces sp. NPDC058525 | reverse complement strand
TCCTGTTGCCTCCCTTGCCCTTCAGCTGCATACGGTGATCTGGGCAAAGGCGGGAAGTCTCTGTCGAATCCGAAGCGCCACACTGGCGGGAGAACGTACGGGATCGACGGCGCCGCGCACCGAGGGGCCCTCGCCTCGGGCGGAGCCACCGCGGCGGTGCTCGCCTGCGGGGTGGACGTCGCCTATCCCCGCGGACACGCCGGGCTCCTCGGCCGGATCGCCGGGCAGGGGCTGGTCCTGGGGGAGTTGGCGCCGGGCAGCCATCCCACCCAGAGCCGGTTCGTCCTGCGCAACCGCGTCATCGCCGCCCTCACCCGCGGCACGGTCGTGGTGGAGGCCGCCCACCGCAGCGGTTCGCTGGTCACCGCCCGGCGGGCCCAGCAGCTCGGGAGGTTCACCATGGGCGTCCCCGGACCGGCCACCAGTGGGCTGTCCGCCGGGGTGCACGAACTGCTGCGGGGAGAGGCCGTGCTCGTCACCGACGCGGCGGAGGTGGTCGAACTCGTCGGCTCCATGGGCGAGCTGGCCCCCGAGCGGCGCGGACCCGTGCTGGCCCGGGACCTGCTCGACCCGGAGACCGGCCGGGTGCTCGACGCGCTCCCGGCCGGGCGGGCGGTCCAGGCGGAGGAACTGGCACGTGCCTGCGGCAACAGCACCGATGAAGTCATCGGCAGACTGTACGAACTTCACTCTCTGGGGTTCGTCGAACGGCAGGGCGACGGCTGGCAGTTGGGCAGACAACCGGCTGGAGGCGGCACACAAACCGGGGCCACCCGGCGAGGCGGTCGTTGACCTGGGGCGTTCCGGTGAAAGAGTGAAACAGATGAGAGACGCGGTCCTCCCGGTGGCAGTCGCCGGGACCGTGCGCGAGGCGCCGGTCCCGGGTCGCCCGTGCGAGTCGGGGCGCCCTTGTGCCCCCGCGCCATCCCGTACTCTTCGCGCACCGCGACACTCCCGTCACGCTACGCTCCCAAGGAATCCGGCTCCGGCAAAGGCGAAGCATGCCCCAGCACACCTCAGGGTCCGACCGCGCTGCGGTGCCCCCCGCTGCCCGCGGCAGTGTGCGGTCCACCGCGCCCTCGTCCCTGGAGGTGCTCTGGCGCTCGTACAAGGACTCCGGTGACGAGAGGCTGCGGGAGCAGCTGATCCTGCACTACTCGCCGCTGGTCAAATACGTGGCCGGCCGCGTGAGCGTGGGGCTGCCGCCCAATGTGGAGCAGGCCGACTTCGTCTCCTCCGGGGTCTTCGGCCTGATCGACGCCATCGAGAAGTTCGACATCGACCGGTCGATCAAGTTCGAGACGTACGCGATCACCCGGATCCGCGGGGCGATGATCGACGAGCTGCGCGCGCTGGACTGGATCCCGCGCTCGGTCCGGCAGAAGGCGCGGGCCGTGGAGCGGGCCTACGCCACGCTCGAGGCCCAGCTGAGGCGCACTCCGACGGAGACCGAGGTCGCCGGGGAGATGGGGATCGGCGTGGAGGACCTCCACACGGTTTTCAGCCAGTTGTCCCTGGCGAACGTGGTCGCCCTGGAGGAGCTGCTGCACGTCGGCGGGGAGGGCGGCGACCGCCTCTCGCTGATGGACACGCTGGAGGACACGGCAGCCGACAATCCCGTGGAAGTGGCGGAGGACCGGGAGCTGCGGCGCCTGCTGGCACGGGCCATCAACACCCTTCCCGAGCGGGAGAAGACGGTGGTCACCCTCTACTACTACGAGGGGCTCACGCTGGCCGAGATCGGCAACGTGCTGGGCGTCACCGAGAGCCGGGTCAGCCAGATCCACACCAAGTCCGTGCTGCAACTGCGGGCGAAGCTCGCCGATGTGGGGCGGTGAGCTTGCGGCACCTCCGTAGAGTGGAGACGTGCCCAGGATTCGAGCGGCCTCCGTGGCCGAGCACCGGTCGATGCAGCGCGGCGCCCTGTTGGACGCCGCGCGTTCCCTGCTGTCCGAAGGCGGGACGGAGGCGCTGACCTTCCCCGCCCTGGCGGAGCGGACCGGGCTCGCCCGGTCCTCCGTGTACGAGTACTTCCGCTCCCGCGCCGCCGTGGTCGAAGAGCTGTGCGCGGTGGACTTCCCCGTGTGGGCCGCCGAGATCGAGGCCGCCATGGAGCAGGCCGAGACGCCCGAGGCGAAGATCGAGGCCTATGTGCGCAGCCAGCTCGGGCTGGTCGGCGACCGGCGGCACCGGGCGGTGGTGGCGATCTCCGCCAGCGAGCTCGACGCCGGGGCGCGGGAGAAGATCCGCGCGGCTCACGGGGGGCTGGTGGCGATGATCGTCGAGGCGCTGGCCGCCCTCGGGCAGGCGGAGCCGAGGCTGGCCGCGATGCTGCTCCAGGGGGTCGTGGATGCGGCCGTGCGCCGTATCGAGCTCGGCGCGGCGGAGGATCCTGCCGTTGTGACGGAGACGGCCGTGGCCATGGCCCTGCGGGGCGTGCGGGGCTGACGGCGTCGGGACGGGCGTCGGGTGCGGCCCGGGTGGCCGGTGTGCGGACGCCTGCGGGTGCGGGTCAGGGATCGGGGCTCCGCCCCGGACCCCGCGCCTCAAACGCCGGCGGGGCTGGATTGGGCCGGTGTGGCTATTCGGGTGCGGCTCAAGGATCGGGGCTCCGCCCCGGACCCCGCGCCTCAAGCGCCGGCGGGGCTGGGATTTGGTGCGGGTCACTGCCCCGCCTCCGTGCCGGGCTGGGTGTGTGGGAGGAGGCGGGGGGTGGGGGGTTTGAGGAGGGTGAGGGGGTTTAGGTAGGTTTCGGCTGACCTGAGGCCCCAGTGGAGGCACGGTGCCGGGCAGTGGGAGCCCTCCGTCAGGACGGCGACCACCTGGCCCGCCGTCACCGCCTCGCCCTCCGTGACCAGCGCGCGGACCGGTTCGTACGTCGTGCGCAGGCCGTTCGGGAGGGTGAGGGAGAGGACCCCGCGCCCCGCGACCGGGCCGGCGTAGTGCACCCGGCCCGGGCCGACCGCCCGGATCTCCGAGCCCACCGGAGCCGACAGGTCGACGCCCCGGTGCCCGGCCGCGTACGGGGTCGGCGGCGGGTCCCACCAGCGGGCCACCACGAGGGGCGCGGGGAGCGGGCGCGCAGCGGGAACGGCGGCCTGGACCAGGGTCAGCAGCAGGCTGAGCAGCAGTGTCGTCATGGAGCCCAGCGTCCTGTGCCCGGCCCTGCGGTGGGCCGCCCTGTGGACAGCCCGCCGGGTGTGGACAACGGCGTCACCCGGCATACCGCCGGGTCCCGTACACTTCTTGTGGCGATCCGGGTCACCGGGTCGACTTCGCACGCCCCAGCACCAGCCGGAAACGGCGAGGTGAGAGCGTCTCTCGGTCCCTATCGGGGCAGGGCGCGGCGGGGCGTCAGGAACCAAACCGAGAAACCAAGGAGATGGCCATGGCCGTCGTCACGATGCGGGAGCTGCTGGAAAGCGGCGTCCACTTCGGTCACCAGACCCGCCGTTGGAACCCGAAGATGAAGCGCTTCATCTTCACGGAGCGCAACGGCATCTACATCATCGACCTGCTGCAGTCGCTGTCGTACATCGACCGCGCCTACGAGTTCGTGAAGGAGACCGTCGCGCACGGTGGCTCCATCATGTTCGTCGGTACCAAGAAGCAGGCCCAGGAGGCCATCGCCGAGCAGGCGACGCGCGTTGGCATGCCGTA
Source organism: Streptomyces sp. NPDC058525 (assembly GCF_042719495.1). Lineage (NCBI taxonomy): Bacteria > Bacillati > Actinomycetota > Actinomycetes > Kitasatosporales > Streptomycetaceae > Streptomyces > Streptomyces sp. NPDC058525. Next base: position 4,330 of record NZ_JBHXNP010000178.1, on the reverse strand, counting down.
CGTCAACCAGCGGTGGCTGGGTGGCATGCTCACCAACTTCTCCACCGTCTACAAGCGCCTCCAGCGTCTGAAGGAGCTTGAGGCGATCGACTTCGAGGACGTCGCCGCCTCGGGTCTCACCAAGAAGGAGCTCCTGGTCCTCTCCCGCGAGAAGACCAAGCTGGAGAAGACCCTCGGTGGTATCCGCGAGATGTCGAAGGTCCCCAGCGCCGTCTGGATCGTCGACACCAAGAAGGAGCACATCGCCGTCGGTGAGGCGCGCAAGCTCCACATCCCGGTCGTCGCGATCCTCGACACCAACTGCGACCCCGACGAGGTCGACTACAAGATCCCGGGCAACGACGACGCGATCCGCTCCGTCACCCTGCTCACCCGCGTGATCGCCGACGCCGTCGCCGAGGGCCTCATCGCCCGCTCCGGCGCCGCGACCGGCGACTCGAAGCCGGGCGAGAAGGCCGCCGCCGAGCCGCTCGCCGAGTGGGAGCGCGACCTGCTCGAGGGCGACAAGAAGGCCGACGACGCCGCTGAGGCCGCTCCGGCCGAGGCCGCCGCCGAGACCGTCGAGGCCCCGGCCGCCGAGGCCACCGAGGCTGTCGAGGCCCCGGCCGCCGACGCCGAGCAGGCCTGACCCACTGAGAGCGCCCGGCGTTCACGCGCCGGGCACTCACAGCACGGACGATGACGGCGGGGGAGCCGCGCCTTGGGCGCGGCGCCTCCGCCGTTCACCCGTAGATCTACGACTTCGAGAGAGAATCACAGACTCATGGCGAACTACACCGCCGCTGACGTCAAGAAGCTCCGCGAGCTCACCGGCGCCGGCATGCTGGACTGCAAGAACGCGCTCGTGGACGCCGACGGTGACGTCGAGAAGGCCCAGGAAGCCCTCCGCATCAAGGGTCAGAAGGGCGTCGCCAAGCGCGAGGGCCGTTCTGCCGAGAACGGTGCCGTCGTCTCCCTCATCGCCGACGACAACACCTCCGGTGTCCTCGTCGAGCTGAAGTGCGAGACCGACTTCGTCGCCAAGGGCGAGAAGTTCCTGGCCGTCGCCAACCAGCTGGCCGCCCACGTGGCCGCCACCTCCCCGGCCGACATCGAGGCGCTGCTCGCGTCCGAGATCGAGCCCGGCAAGACCGTCACCGCTTTCGTCGACGAGGCCAACGCCAACCTCGGCGAGAAGATCGTCCTGGACCGCTTCGCGCAGTTCACCGGCGGTTACGTGACCTCGTACATGCACCGCACGATGCCCGACCTGCCGTTCCAGATCGGCGTCCTGGTCGAGCTCGACAAGGAGAACGCCGAGGTCGCCCGCGGCGTCGCGCAGCACATCGCCGCGTTCTCCCCGCAGTGGCTGTCCGCCGAGGACGTCCCGGCCGAGAAGGTCGAGTCCGAGCGTCGCATCGCCGAAGAGGTCACCCGCGCGGAGGGCAAGCCCGAGGCCGCCATCGCGAAGATCGTCGAGGGTCGCGTCAACGGCTTCTTCAAGGAGGCCACCCTCCTCGGCCAGCCGTACGCGCTGGACAACAAGAAGTCCGTCCAGAAGGTCCTGGACGAGGCCGGTGTCACCCTGAAGCGCTTCAGCCGCATCAAGGTCGGCATCTGAGTCCGTCCGTACACGACGGACACCGGACCCCGGTAGGGTCTGAGGCAGTCGCCCGCGCTTGCGCGAGGCGACCGCAGATCTGACGAGGAGGCCATTGCCGCAGAGGGAACCGCAAGGACCCACCGGCAATGGCCTTCTTCGTATGTGCACGAGGAGATCTCCATGAATCAGGGCGTGGACCCCCACACCGCATCCGACGACAAGAGCGACCAGGACAAGAAGGGCCGCCGCTTCATGCTGAAGCTGTCGGGCGAGGCCTTCTCGGGTGGCAGAGGACTGGGCGTCGACCCCGACGTCGTCCACGCCATCGCGCGCGAGATCGCCGCGGTGGTCCGTGACGGCGCGGAGATCGCCGTCGTGATCGGCGGCGGAAACTTCTTCCGCGGTGCCGAGCTCCAGCAGCGCGGCATGGACCGGGCGCGGTCCGACTACATGGGCATGCTCGGCACCGTGATGAACTGCCTCGCCCTCCAGGACTTCCTGGAGAAGGAGGGCATCGACTCCCGCGTGCAGACCGCCATCACCATGGGCCAGGTCGCGGAGCCGTACATCCCGCTGCGCGCCGTACGGCACCTGGAGAAGGGGCGCGTCGTCATCTTCGGCGCCGGCATGGGCATGCCGTACTTCTCCACCGACACCACGGCCGCCCAGCGCGCCCTGGAGATCGACGCCGAGGCCCTGCTCATGGGCAAGAACGGGGTCGACGGGGTCTACGACTCCGACCCGAAGAAGAACCCGGACGCGGTGAAGTTCGACGCGCTGGAGTACGGCGAGGTCCTGTCCCGCGACCTGAAGGTCGCGGACGCCACCGCCATCACGCTGTGCCGCGACAACAAGCTGCCGATCCTCGTCTTCGAGCTGCTCGCCGAGGGCAATATCGCCCGCGCCGTCAAGGGTGAGAAGATCGGCACGCTCGTCAGCGACCAGGGAACCCGGGCCTGAGCAGTCCGCTGCCGGACCGAGCCCGGACCGGCCCCGCCCGTCATGCCCGCCTGAACCATCCATTCAAGACATGCAGGAGCACGTGGTGACCGAAGAGATCCTCCTCGAGGCCGAGGAGAAGATGGAAAAGGCCGTCGTCGTCGCCAAGGAAGACTTCGCCGCGATTCGCACCGGTCGTGCGCACCCGGCGATGTTCAACAAGATCGTGGCGGACTACTACGGCGCCATCACGCCCATCAACCAGCTCGCCTCCTTCTCGGTTCCCGAGCCGCGCATGGCGATCGTGACCCCGTTCGACAAGAGCGCCCTGCGCAACATCGAGCAGGCCATCCGCGACTCCGACCTCGGGGTCAACCCGAGCAACGACGGCAGCATCATCCGGGTGACCTTCCCCGAGCTGACGCAGGACCGCCGCAAGGAGTACATCAAGGTCGCGCGCACCAAGGCCGAGGACTCCAAGGTCTCCATCCGCGCCGTCCGCCGCAAGGCCAAGGACGCCCTTGACAAGCTCGTCAAGGACAAGGAGGCCGGCGAGGACGAGGTGCGCCGCGCCGAGAAGGAGCTCGACGACACCACCGCGAAGTACGTCGCGCAGGTGGACGAGCTCCTGAAGCACAAGGAAGCCGAGCTCCTCGAAGTCTGATGAACGACTCTTCCTGGCAGCCGGAGCCGGTTCCGGCGGGTCCCGCATACGATGCGCAGGTGGGCCCGCACACTCGGCCCATGCCCATCGTGCCCGATGCCGCCGGCCGTGACTTCGACGACCGGGAAGCACGCGATCGGGGGGCCGCCGCGGACGGCGGCCCCCTCTTCCGCGCCGAAACGCCGCCGCAGGAGCCCATGCCCAGCCCCCCGCCCCCGCCTTCGCAGGCCCCGCAGGACGCCTCGCCTCCGCCGCCGAAGAAGCGGGCGGGGAGGGACCTGCGGGCCGCCATAGGTGTCGGAGTCGGCCTGGGCGCGGTGATCTTCGCTTCGCTGTTCGTCGTCAAGGCGGTCTTCGTCGGCGTCATCGTCGTCGCGGTCGTCGTGGGCCTGTGGGAGCTCACCTCCCGGCTGCAGGAGAAGAAGGGCATCAAGGCCCCGCTGGTCCCGCTCGCCGTCGGCGGCGCGGCCATGGTCATCGCCGGATACGTCCGGGGAGCCGAGGGCGCCTGGGTGGCCATGGCCCTGACGGCCCTCGCCGTCCTGGTCTGGCGGATGACCGAACCGCCCGAGGACTACCTCAAGGACGTCACGGCGGGCGTCTTCGCCGCGTTCTACGTGCCCTTCCTGGCCACCTTCGTCGCGATGCTGCTCACCGCCGAGGACGGTCCGCAGCGCGTGGTCACCTTCCTGGTGCTGACGGTGGTCAGCGACACCGGGGCCTACGCCGTCGGCTGGCGCTTCGGCAAGACCAAGCTCGCCCCGCGCATCAGCCCCGGGAAGACCCGCGAGGGGCTGTTCGGCGCGGTGGCCTTCGCGATGGCGGCGGGCGCGCTGTGCATGGAGTTCCTGATCGACGGCGGCTCCTGGTGGCAGGGCCTGGTGCTGGGTCTGGCGGTCGCGGTCAGCGCCACGCTGGGCGACCTCGGCGAGTCGATGATCAAGCGTGACCTGGGCATCAAGGACATGGGCACCCTGCTCCCGGGCCACGGCGGCATCATGGACCGGCTGGACTCGCTGCTGCCGACCGCCCCGGTCGTGTGGCTGCTGCTGGCGGCCTTCGTCGGCACCGGCTGACGGGGCTCGGGTTATCCTGGAGGGGGCGCCGCGGTTTGGGGGGGCGGCCATTACGGATCGCGGGCGAGC
>NZ_JBHXNP010000177.1:0-9032 GCF_042719495.1 Streptomyces sp. NPDC058525 | reverse complement strand
TTGCCACCCCCCCTGGCCCGGGGCGGGGCTGCCGCCGGGGGCGCCCCCCCCCCCCCCCCCCCGGGGGGCTACCCCCCGGGGGGCGCCCCCCTAACGGGCCGGGCCCCCCCCACGGGCCGCAAGGAAGGGAAGGGCAAGGAAGGGAAGGAGAAGGGGTGTCAGGCCCCGGGGCCGGCCTTCGCGTCCGAGGCCGGACGGATCAGCAGTGCGGCCAGCAGGGCGACACCCGCGCACACCGCGCCCGCCGTGAAGCCCAGGGACATCCCGGACCGCGAGGCCACCGCCACCAGCATCGCCAGGCCCAGCGAACCGCCCAGCGTCTGCACGGCGTTGAGCATGCTGGAGGCCGCTCCGGCGTCCCCGCGCCGCAGCCCGGACGTCGCCAGCACCGTCGGCGGGATCACACAGCAGGCCATGCCCGCGCCCAGCAGGAGCAGCGGCGGCAGGATCCCGCCCGCGTACGAGGTACCAGGCCCGAGCTGCGACAGCCACAGGTTGCCGGTCAGCAGCAGGGCGGCGCCGCCCGCCATCAGGTAGCGCGGGCCCACCTGTCGCTCCAGCCGTACGGCCGCCCACGCCATCACCGCCATCGTCGCCGCGAGCGGCGTGAGCGCGACCGCGGCGCCCAGCGGACCGTAGCCCGCCCCCTGCTGGAAGTACCGGTTCAGGAAGAAGTACGCACCCATGATCGAACCCGGCACCGCCAGCGTCCCCACATACGCGAGAACCCGGTTGCGCGACCGGAACAGGTGCAGCGACACGATCGGATGCGCGGCCCGCCGCTCGACGCCCGCGAACACCGCGAAGGCCGCCACCGCGCCCGCCACGCACACCAGCGCCCGCACATCGCCCAGCCCCTGCTCCGCCGCACGCGCCAGCCCGTACACGAGGGCGGCCGCGCCCACCGCCGACAGCAGCGCGCCCGCCACGTCGAAACGGCCCGGGTTGCGGCGGGTCTCCGTGATCGCCAACGGCCCGAGCACCAGGATCAGCACGCCGAGCGGCACGTTCAGCAGCAGCCCCCACCGCCACGAACTCAGACCGGACAGCGTGCCGGCCAGCAGCAGCCCGCCGGCCGTACTGACCGCACCGGCCGCCGTGCACACGGCGATCGCACGCTTGCGCGGCGCACCCTCCTCGAACATGCTCAGCACCAGGGCCAGTCCGCTCGGCGCGGCCAGCGCCGCCCCGACGCCCTGCACCACCCGGATCGCGGTGAGCAGCTCCACGTCCGACGCGAGCCCGCGCACGGCGGCGGCCGCGGTGAAGAGGGCCACACCGGTGAGGAACACCCGGCGGCGCCCGAGGATGTCGCCGGCCCGCCCGCCGAGCAGCAGCAGACCGCCGAAGGCGAGCAGATAGGCGTTCAGCACCCAGGACGAACCGACGTCCGACAGCCCGAGATCGGCGCGCATGCCGGGCAGCGCGATGTTCACGATGGCGTCGTCGAGCTGGATCATCGCGTTGCACGAGGCGATGACGGCGAGGGCGAGCCCCGGCCGGGATCGGCGGGTCTGATGCGCGGGAGGTGCCTCCACGCGCGGTTCCAACACGGGCGCGGACATGGGCCAGCCTCCTGAGCACGGCAAACAGATTCCCGACACTGTCCCCCCGCCCCCTCGAAAGCCCGCTGAGCCGGACCGGAGGCCTCCGGAGGCCCGCCGCCCCGAAAACGCGTGGGCAGGAGCAAGCGCCATGAGTACGTTGCCCGTCATGGAGCTCGCCGCGCTCGCCTACGGCGCCGGAGTGGTCGCGCAGAAGCCGGCGCTGAGCTACGCGACCCCGCTCCAGGTGACCGCGTACGGCTGCTTCGTCGGCACCGCCGTCACCCTCCCCTTCGCCTGGCAGCTGCTGACCCGGCTCCCCGAGGCACCGCCGGCCGCCACCCTCAACATGCTCTACCTGGGCCTCTTCCCGACCGCCCTGGCCTTCACCACCTGGTCGTACGCCCTGTCCAGGACCACCGCGGGGAAGATGGGCGCGACCACGTACGCGGTGCCCGCCGTGGTGATCCTCATCGCCTGGCCGGCCCTGGACGAGGTCCCGGCCCCGCTGACCCTCCTCGGCGGCGCGATCTGCCTGACCGGAGTGGCCATCTCCCGCCGGCGCCGCGCGCAGCGCTGAAGCGAACGCCCGCACCACACCACGCACCACGCACACCACGCGCACCACGCGCATCACGGCCGGAAGCCCCGGCCGCCGCTCTCGCGGTGGCCGGGGCTTCCGGTGCCTGTTTGCTCTGCGTGTGCCTAGTACGTGAAGTAGCCCAGCAGGTCGGTGATCACGTGCGTGCTGCCGCCGTAGCTGTTCCAGATCTCGAAACGGCCCTGGGAGACGGACGTGGTGACGTGGTTCGGGACCGTCTCACCGGGGCGCGTGTTCAGGCTGCTGGTCTCCGGGCGGCCGTAGCCGTCGCCCGTGACGCTGAGGAAGCCCGGGGCGGTGGTGTCGGTCGCGGTCACGTTCACGACCGCGCCCATCGCGTTCGACGGAAGGCCCGTGAGGGCGGTGACGGCTCCCGGGGCGAGCTTGCCGGTGGTGCGGCTGTCGGCGAGGCGCTGGGGGACGGCCGGGGTGAACAGGGCCCTGCCGTTGCCGGAGTAGAAGCCGGCCGCGTCCACGATCACGTGGGTGGAGCCGGTGTTGGTGTACAGCGTGATCGTCCCGTCCGGACCGATCGGAACGATCGCCTGGTTGGACAGGTCCTTGCCGGGCTGCGGGTTCAGGTTGGACGTCGAGGGCCGGCTCACCGCGTACGGGTAGGCGATGAGGTGCGCGTTCTCCGTGGACCCGGTGCTGGTCAGGTTGACCGCGACGGCGGTCGCGTCGGCCGGGACGCCGATGTTGCCCGCGATCTTGACCGTGCGGGCCTGCCCGCCCTTCAGGGCTCCGCCGGTGGTACGGGTGTCGAGGAGACGGATCTGGGGGCTCGGGGAGAACCGGTCGCCGGAGTTCGGCTGGTAGTAGCCGACGAAGTCGACGATGAGCGCGGCCTTGCCCGAATTGAGCTGGGCCAGCACCTGGCCGGCCGCACCGACCGGCACGGTGACCGTGTTGGACGAGGTGCCGCCCGCGCGGACGTTGACGTTCGAGCTCACCGGACGCGGCTGCCCGGCGGGCCAGACGCTCAGGTGCGTGTCCTCGGTGGCCCCGGTGACGGTCACGTTCAGCACGGCCGCCGTCGCGCCGGCCGAGTGCCCCGGCCCCGACTCCTGCGGGACGACCGGTACGGTCACGGGCCGGGCCGTACCGCCCTGCAGCGGGGCGCCGGTGGTACGGGTGTCCAGGATGCGGTGCGGCTGCACCGGCACGTAGCCGGACGCCGCGTAGGCGACCTTGACGGTGCGGACGGCCGTGGAGGCCGCGCCCTTGGTGTCGCGGACCGTGACCGTGACCTTGTAGTCACCGGGCTGGGCGTAGCCGTGCCGGAACGCCTCCAGCCCGGCGCGGCTCTCGGTCGTGCCGTCGCCGAAGTCCACGTCCACACCCTGGACGGGCCAGGGCGCCTTGCTGGCGGCCCGCGGGTCGACCGCGACGGTCAGCGGGGCGACGTACGTCGTCCGGTCGCCCCAGTCCGGCAGCACCGCCTCGGACGTGAAGTCCGCGGTCAGCGGACCGGCCGCCGTCACCTTCGCCGGCGTCTCCGCGGACGCCTTCGTCCCGGCGTCGTTCGCCGCCGTCACCGTCACCACGCAGGCGCACGGCGAGGCGTACGCGTGCCCGGCGGTCCGCTCCTTGGTGACGACCGGGGCCGTCCCGTCGCCGAAGTCGAAGGTGTACGTGAGGGCGCTGCCCCAGGTGGTCTTCGCCGAGGCCGTCGCCTTGACCGTCGTCCCGGCCGGAGCCCACGCCTGGTCGAGCTCGACCCGGGCCTCGCTGACGACGTCACGCGACTCGCGGGCGCCGCGGTCGACGTACCCGCCGTCCTTGCCCGTGTTCGCGACCCTGGGGTCGTCGGAGGTCGGCGCCCCCACCTGGTCGGTGGGGAGCACGCCCGGCGCCGTCGGGTCACCGGAGTCGATCGTCGGCGAGCCGGCGTGGGCGTGGCCCACCCCCGCCCACGAGGCCCGCAGGAGGTCGTGCGCGCCCTGCCCGGTGGCGGCCGTGAAGGCGGCCTGGGTGGTGAACTCGGCGCCGGCCCACTTGTACGCGACCCGGTCGGCCACGGCGGTGCCGGTGATCAGGTTGTAGTCGGCGCGGGTGTCGGCCGCCGCGCTCTGCGCCACCACGATGCCGGTGCGCGCACCGGGCGCCGGGCAGGGCAGGTCGGGGTCGAGGTGGACCAGGTTGTTGAACACCGCCGAGCCGGTGGAGGCGCCGTCGAGCGAGAGGGCCGACTCGCATTCGAGGCTGAGGGTGTTGTTGGTGACGACCGTGCCGGGCGCGTCCCACGCCGCGACGGCGGGCATCACGTACCCCTCGAGCTCGTTGCGGCTGAGCACGGTGCCCCGCGCGCTCTCGATCTGCGCGGTCGTGCTCAGGTGGCTCCGGGTCACGCGCACGTCCGCGCTCTGCCCGTTGACGACGAGGGAGACCGGGTGCGGCCCCGGGCCCGTGACGTAGGACCGGTCCAGCTCCACATCGGTGGAGCCGGTGATCTTGACGCCTCCGGTGACGCGCAGCCCGCGCAGCACCACGTGCGAGGCGCCGCTGACGGTCAGGCTCTGCTCCTTCCCGAGGTCGACCTGGTCGGAGGCGTTCGGCCCGTCGGCGACGAAGCTGATCGGCTTGCCCGGCTGCCCGGACCGGCTGACGGTGACGTGCCCGGCGTACGCCTTGCCCGGCTTGATCCGCACGGTCTGCCCGGGCTGCACGGCCATGGCCGCGGCCGAGACCGTGCAGAAGGGCGCGGCCTGCGCACCGGTCCCGGTGTCGGTGCAGTTGGCGCCGGCCGTGTTGTTCACGTAGAGACTGGCCGGTGTCTCGGCGGCGGCCGCCGCGGGGACACCGAGAAGGGTGACGAGGCCCGCGGTGAGCAGGACCGTCGTACGAGTGGGACGCAACAGAGGTTTTCCTTCGAAGAACGACGCTGTGAGAGCAGCACGGGACGGCGCGACGCGGCCGCCACCGGCCGACTCCCCCCAACTCCGGTCGGGCGCACGCGACCCGTACTGAGGGGATCATCATCCACGCCGCTGACAGCCGCTGTCACACCAAGGCGTCGGGCACCCGGTGGAAGATCCGGCCGCCGAGGTCGACGGCGACGACGGCGCCGCCCGCGTCGCGGGAGAAGAAGCCGCGCTGCCCCCGCAGCGCGCCGGCGATGACGATGAACTCGTCGCCGTCCCCGGGCAGCAGGCCCATGACGGCCGGTTCGCAGTCCGCGGGCATCTCGAAGTCGGCCGCCTCGCGGATCTCCGGCCGGCAGGAGCCGCTCGCCGTTCTCCGCACGGCCGTCGCCGAGCTGGAACCGGGCCCAGCCGAGGACGTCCGCCGCCGAGGAGGCGAGACCTCCGCCGGGGTTGTTGCCCCGGGTGAGCCGCCACTCCTTCGCGACCCAAGGGTGGACCGGGTGGTTCCGGACAGGTTTTCGAGGGGCGGGGGTGCCGCTCGGAGGGGCGGGGGCCCTGGTTCTGCCTGGTGTCAGGGTGGCGGCGAGTGGCCGGTATTCGACCGGTACTTCCGGGTTTGCGGATCTCTGACGGCCCGGCGCCATCTCCGTACGCTACGGTAACTTCGCTGTCCGTTATTCCCCGGACGCCCTTTGCATCCCTCTGTCAACCACCGCCACGGCACTCCCATGCCCCGGCGGACCGCCACGGAGAGCGACACACATGAGCACGACCGCACCGACCACCTCACCGACCGCGTACAGCCGAATAGAAGCGTTAGGCGTCTGCCTGCCGGCAGCAGTCCAGACCACCCCCCAACTCGCCGCCACGGTCCCGGGGCTGGGGGACGTGGACATCGAGAGGATCACCGGGATCGCCGAACGCCGCGTGTACGACCCCGAACCGGCGGCCGGCGAGGACTCGTTCGGGATGGCCCTGGCCGCAGCCCGCGACGCGCTCGCCTCCTCCCGGTACCGGGCCGACGACCTCGACATCGTCATCTCCGCCTCCATCACCCGCTTCAAGGACGGCGACCGCTTCACCTTCGAGCCCTCCTTCGCCGCCATGCTCGCCAGGGAGCTGGGCGCCCGCTCCGCCATCCACTTCGACGTCTCCAACGCCTGCGCCGGCATGATGACCGGCGTCTGGCTGCTCGACCGGATGATCCGCTCCGGCACCGTGCGGCGCGGCCTGGTCGTCAGCGGCGAACAGGCCACGCGCGTCGCGCAGACCGCCGCACACGAGATGACCGACTCCTACGACCCGCAGTTCGCCTCCCTCTCCGTCGGGGACTCGGCGGCCGCCGTCGTCCTGGACGTCTCCGCCGACACCGCCGACCGCATCCACTACGTCGAGCTGATGACCTGCTCCGAGTACTCCCACCTGTGCATGGGCATGCCCAGCGACCGCACCCCGGGCATCGCCCTCTACACGGACAACAAGAAGATGCACAACCGCGACCGGCTCAGGCTGTGGCCGCGGTTCCACGGGGACTTCCTGGCCAAGCGCGGACGGGAGTTCGCCGACGAGGACTTCGACCACGTCATCCAGCACCAGGTCGGCACCCGCTTCATCGAGTACGCCAACCAGACGGCCGAGGCCGAGTTCGCCGCTCCCATGCCCGCCTCCCTCTCCGTGGTCGAGCGGTACGGCAACACCGCCACCACCTCGCACTTCCTGACCCTGGCCGAGCACCTCAGGGCGGGCAGCGCCCGCCCCGGGGCCACGTTCCTGCTGGTGCCGGCCGCCTCCGGCGTGGTCACCGGCGCCCTGTCCGCGACGCTCACGAACGTGGGGGTCTGAGCCATGGGCATGGTCATCACCGCGGCCGGCACCGCCCTGCCGGACCGCTCCGCGCCGACTCCCTCCGCGCCGACGCCCTCGGGGCCGCCGTCCGCCCCGGCCTCCGCCGTGGAGCTCGCGGGCCGGGCCGCCCGCGGCGCACTGGCCCGGGCGCGGGTACCGGCCTCCTCGATCGGCGTACTCGTCAACGTCGGGGTCTACCGGGAGCACAACACCTTCGAACCGGCCATGGCGGCCCTGGTCCAGAAGGAGGTCGGCATCAACCTCGACTACATCGCCGACCCCGAACCGGCCGCCGGCTTCTCCTTCGACCTGATGAACGGAGCCTGCGGCGTGCTCAACGCCGTCCAGGTCGGGCAGGCGCTGCTGGAGACGGGGAGCACCGAGCGGCTGCTGATCACGGCGGCCGACGTCCACCCGGGCGGCGACGCCGACCGCGACCCCGACTACCCGTACGCGGACCTGGCCGGCGCCCTGCTGCTGGAGCGCAGCGCCGACCCGGCCGCCGGGTTCGGGCCCGTACGCCACTACACCGAAGACCGGCCCACCGACGTCGAGGGCTACCTCGACACCGCCGCCATGGGCCGGCACGGGCGGACGGCGATCACCGTCCGCCGCGTGCCGGGGCACGGGGCGCGGCTGAGCGCGTTCGCGGCGCGGGCCGTCACCGACTACGCGGCCGAGTTCGGCGTCGACCTCGACCGGACCCTGGTCATCGGCCCGTTCGCGACCGCCGACGGCGATGACGGCGACGACGAGGCCGGGGCAGGGGAGGCCGGGGGAGAGCCGCACACCGCGGCGCCGGTCCTCGGCTACCTCCGGGCGATGGACGGCGTACGCCGGGACGACTACGACCAGTTCCTGTTCGTATCGGCCGGCGCCGGCCCCAGCGCGGCGTGCGCGCTCTACCGGCCCGAGGGGTGGTGAGCCCGGTGCCGCGTACCAGGTCCACCGGAGCCCCGGCCGTAGAGCAGCGACCGGCCACCGACACGGCCACCGGCACGGCCGCCGATGCGGGCAGCGTGGCCGGGTGGCTCGAGCGCAACGCCCGCGCCTTCCCCGACAAGCCGGCCGTCATCCACCCCACGGGCGACGGCGAAGGCGAAGGAGACTACGCCACCCTCACCTACGGCGAGCTACAGCAGACGGTCGAGGCCCTGGCCCGCGGCTTCCTGCGCGCCGGGATCACCCGCGGCACCAAGACGGTGCTCATGGCCCCGCCCGGGCCGGAGCTGTTCGCGCTCTGCTTCGCCCTCTTCCGCGTCGGAGCCGTCCCCGTCGTCGTCGACCCCGGCATGGGCGTACGGCGCATGCTGCACTGCTACCGGGCCGTGGGCGCCGAGGCGTTCATCGGGCCGCCCCTCGCCCAGCTCGTACGCGTCCTGGGCCGCCGCACCTTCGCCGCCGTACGCGTACCCGTCACCCTCGGGCGGCGCAGGCTCGGCCGCGGCCACACCCTGGCCGCGCTGCGCGCCACCCCCGCGACCGCCGTGCCCGAGCGGGCGGCTGCGGCGCCGGCCGGCGGGGACGACCTGCTGATGATCGGTTTCACCACCGGAAGCACGGGCCCCGCCAAGGGAGTCGAGTACACCCACCGCATGGCGCTGTCCATCGCCCGCCAGATAGAAGCCGTCCACGGCCGCACCCGCGACGACGTCTCCCTGGTCACGCTCCCCTTCTACGGGGTGCTCGACCTGGTCTACGGCTCCACCCTGGTCCTCGCACCACTGGCCCCCGCCCGGGTCGCCCAGGCGGACCCGGCCCTGCTCGTGGACGCGCTGGAACGATTCCGCGTCACCACCATGTTCGCCTCGCCCGCCCTCCTGCGGAACCTGGCCGGACACCTCACCGGCACCGCCGCCCGGGGCCGCCACCCGCTGACCGACCTGCGCTGCGTGGTCTCCGGCGGAGCCCCGGTGCCCGACGCGGTCGTGGCCGCGCTGCGCGGCGTACTCGACGAGAAGGCGCGGATCCATGTGACGTACGGAGCCACGGAGGTGCTGCCGATCACCTCGATCGAGGCAGCCGAAATCCTCGGCGACGAGGACGGCGACGCCGGGCACGCCGGCGACGCCGGGCACGACAGGCACCACGGCCGCCCTGCCTACGCCCATGGGATCGGCGCCCATGGGCCCGGCGCCCATGGGCCCGGCGCCCATGGGCCCGGCGCCCATGGGC
>NZ_JBHXNP010000176.1:0-9375 GCF_042719495.1 Streptomyces sp. NPDC058525 | reverse complement strand
TCGCGAAGCGACGCGACGAAGGAGCGCCCTTGACAGGGCGGCCCGACCCGGAAGGACAGTAGGACGGGCGGGAAACCCCCAAACCCTCCCTGATCGGCATCAGCGGGAATCAGGCCCCGCAGTACCCGAAGCCCCCGCCCGCCCCTCACCCCTCACCCCTCACCTCTCGCCCCCACCACCCCCGCCAGCACATCCACCGCTCTCGTGAACGCCGCGTTCGGGGGTGCCGCGTAGCCGACCACCAGGCCCTCGCGGGGTGGGGTCGGGTCCGCTGGGTGTTGGTAGGACGACAGGCCGTCCAGGGCGAGGCCTGCTGTTCGGGCCGCCGACAGGGTCGGGGCCTCGCTGCCCGGTGGGAGTTCCAGTACCGCGTGCAGGCCCGCCGAGATGCCCGTCACCCGGATCTCGGGCGCCCGTGCGGCCAGTACGGAGACCAGCTGGTCACGGCGGTCCCGGTAGTGCTTGCGCATCCGCCGCACGTGCCGGTCGTACGCGCCGCACTCGATGAAGTCGGCCAGCGCCAGCTGGTCCAGCGCGCTCGCCCAGGACTCCCGCTGCCCCTTCGCCGCCAGCACCTCGTCGATCAGCCGGTCCGGCAGGACCAGCCAGCCGAGCCGCAGGGCCGGGGAGAGGCTCTTGCTCAGCGAGCCCGCGTACACCACGTGCTCCGGGGCCAGCCCCTGGAGGGCGCCGACGGGTTTGCGGTCGTAGCGGAACTCCCCGTCGTAGTCGTCCTCCACGATCACGCCGCCCGTCGCGCGGGCCCACTCCACGGCGGCGGCGCGCCGCGCGGGCAGCAGGCGGCCGCCGGTGGGGAACTGGTGCGCCGGAGTGAGCAGCAACGTGCGCACCCCGGAGGGGAGTTCCGTCGTCGTCCGCGCGCCGTCCTCGTCGACCGCGACGGGGTGCGGGCGCACCCCGGCGGTGTCCAGGATGCCGTGGTGGAAGGGGAGTCCGTACGCCTCCACGGCCCAGTCCCGGGGCCGGACCGACGCGAGCAGCCGCAGTCCGTTGGCGAAGCCGGAGCAGACCACGATGTTCTCCGGGCCGGTCCGCACGCCCCGGGCCCGCGACAGGTAGGTGGCCAGGGCCCGTCGCAGCTCGGGGCGGCCGCGCGGGTCGCCGGGACCGAAGGCCTCGGTGGGCGCCTCGGAGAGGGCCCGCCGCGCGCTGGCGGCCCACGGGCCGCGGGGGAACGACGCCGGGTCGGGCTTGCCCTGGAGCAGGTCGTAGCGCGGCCCGACAGCCGACGACCCCGCAGTAGGCGCCCCGGCCGCCGACGACCCGGCCGCCGACGACCCCGCCGCCGACGGCCCCGCCGCCGCCCCCGCCGCCGCCCCCTCCGCCACTCGGGTGCCCGAGCCCTGGCGGGCGGTGAACCAGCCCTCGGCGACCAGTTCGGCGTAGGCGTCGGCGACGGCGTTGCGGGCCAGGCCCAGGTCGGCGGCCAGGGTGCGGTACGGCGGCAGCCGGGTCCCGCCGGCCAGTCGGCCGCTGCGGACGGCGCTGCGCAGGGCCTGGGCGAGGGCGGCCCGCCGGGGGCCTTCGGCGGGGAGGTCGAGGTGCAGGTCGGCGCCCGTTTCGCCGCTGTCGCGGGCGGTCACGCGTCGGCCTGTGGTGCGAAGACGGTGTGGGTGGCCGTCAGGAAGCGCCGGACGGTGTCCCGTTCGGCGGGGTCGAAGCCGTCCAGCACCCGCAGCACCCCGTCGATCAGCGGGCCGAAGAACTCCCGGCCCAGCCGGATCGCCTCCGGCTCCACGCGCAGCAGGATCCGGCGCCGGTCGCGGTCGTCGCGGACCCGCGCGACGTGGCCGAGCCGTTCGAGACGGTCGATCACGGAGGTGGTGCCCGCCGAGTTGAGGCCGAGCCGGGTGCCGAGCAGTCCGGCCGTGGCCGCCTCGCCGGCGCGGGCCGCGTCCAGCAGGCAGATCAGGGCCCGCACATCGGTGGGGTGCATGCCGTTGCGGGCGGCGAACTCCGTCTGGCGCAGGCCGAACTCGACGGTCACTGCCCGCAGCAGGTGCACCAACCGCAAATTTTCGGGTTCCCCGTTGTCGCTCACATCGCCCTCCGCCTAATATCTCTCGCTGAGCGAGATTATTGCCCAACGAGGCATGGGAGCCAGCCGTGTTCCGGACATCGACATCTCACACACCTCGGTCAAACCGCACCCCTCGCACACCCCACACACCCCACACACCCCACTTCCGCGCCGCCTACGGCGCGGTCCTCGCCCAGTGGCCCGCGCCGGTCGACTCCGTCGACCTGCCCACCCCCTACGGCCTCACCCGCGTCAACAGCTGCGGCCCGGCCGGGGCTCCGCCGCTGGTGCTGCTGCCCGGCGCCGGCGCCACCTCCACCGTGTGGGGGGCCTGCGCCCGGGCCGGGCTCGCGGGCACCCACCGGGTGCACGCCGTGGACCTGGTCGGGGACCCCGGACTGAGCGTCCCGGAGCCCGGGCGGGCGGTACGGACCACCGGTGACCTCGTCGGATGGCTCGACGCGGTGCTCGACGGGCTCGGCCCGCACGGCCCCGTCACCCTCGGCGGGCACTCGTACGGAGCCTGGATCGCGGCCCATTACGCGGCTTCGCGGCCCACCCGGCTCGGACGGCTCGTGCTGCTCGACCCGACGCAGGTCTTCGCCGGGTTCCGCCACGGCTACGTGCTGCGCGCGCTGCCCATGCTGGTACGGCCCACCCCGGAGCGGATCCGCTCCTTCCTGGCCTGGGAGAGCGGCGGAGCCGAGCTCGACCCGGCCTGGCTGCGGCTCCAGGACGAGACGGCCCGCTTCCGGGCCGTCCGGCCGGTCACCGGGCCGCGCCCGGACCTGACCGGGCCGGGGGAGCCGCCGGTCCCCGTGCACGTCCTGTTCGCCGGGCGCGCCCGCTGCCACGACGCCGACCGGGCGGCCGGGGCCGCGCGCCGGATGCTCCCGGGCGCGCGGGTCGACGTACTGCCCGGGGTCTCGCACCACGCGCTGCCGCTGGTCGCGGCCGGGGAGATCGCCCGTCTGGTCGCGGCCGGCTAGCCCTTGCGGGACAGGGCCTCGCGGACGGCCTCCTCGGAGCGGGCGACCACCGCCGTGCCGTCCTCGGCGGTGATGATGGGGCGCTGGATCAGCTTCGGGTGCGCGGCCAGGTGGGCGATCCAGCGGCCGCGCGCCGCGTCGGTCTCCTCGCGCGGCAGATCGCGGACGCCCGTCTCCTTCGCCAGCGGGTCGGAGGTGCGGGTGATGTCCCACGGCTCCAGTCCGAGGCGGCCGAGCACCTCGCGGATCTCGTCCTCGGAGGGCACGTCCTCCAGGTAGCGGCGGACGGTGTAGTCGGCGCCCTCGGCGTCCAGCAGGGTCAGTGCGCTGCGGCACTTCGAGCACGCGGGATTGATCCAGATCTCCATGCCGTCCAGCCTATCCACGGGCTGACCTGGGCCCGGTCCGATGCCCGGTCCCACACCCGGCCGGAGCCCGCTCCGGTGCCCGTCCGGTGCCGGTCCGGCCAGGGCTTTTGTCAGTGCCGCCCGGTAAAATCGAGGGAGAACGACAGGAAGCCAACTACCGTTTGGGAGGCTGTAGATGGCCACTGCCACCGCCATTGAGCACGTGAAGAAGAAGCCGCTGCCGGCGGGCCTGCCCCGCGAGTGGTACGAGTGCCACAACCGCCGTCTCAAGGCGATGCGCCTGGCGATATCCCTGCTCGACTCGGGGACGTATGACGCCCGGCGCGCCACCAACCGGAAGATCCGGACGATGGCGGTCCGGACGGGGATCCACCGGCCGTCCAATGTCACCTGCAAGATGGTGCGCGCCTTCATCCAGGCGGCGTGAGCCGGCCGTAGCGAGTCGCGCAGGCGCCGGCCCGCCGGGGTGGAGGCCCCGTCGGGCCGGCGTGCTCACTTGTCCTCGAAGACGAGTTCCTCGGGCAGGCGCAGCATTCTCACCGTGTCGCCGTCGACCTTGACCACCCGGTGCAGGCCGATGACCGGCTTGCCTTCGGAGGCGATGCGGTAGCTGTCCGCGGAGCCGGCCAGGTAGGAGGGGAAGGAGGACAGCAGCGGCGCCGCGGGGGCGAGGTCGATGTACTCCTTCAGCCGGCGGAACAGCTTGGGGAGGAGCACCGCTCCGTTCGCGGCGGTGATGGAGGACATCCCGCAGATCTTCGCGCCCGTCATGGTGACGTCCGCGTCGTCGGCCCACACCCCCTTCTTGGCGCTGCGCGCCTGCACGGCGGCGGTGGTGAGCACCTCGCGCAGTTCCTTGGGGAAGCCCGCGTAGAAGGTCGGGTAGGCCAGGCCGAGCGAGATCAGGTGGTAGTTGGCCGTCTTCTTCAGCAGGCCCTCCTCGACCCTGATCTCGTAGCCGGAGCACACGGGCGGGGTGCCGCGGCCGACCAGGGCCACGCAGCGGCCGTGGATGTCGGCGCCGCGGGTGAGGATGAAGCCGGGCACGCTGTCGGGGATGGTGGAGACGGTCTCGTCCTCGTGGCGGTCGACGCTGGCGAAGCCCACCCAGGCCAGGAGCTCGTTCGCGGCCCGGTGGGCGAGGTCCAGCGGCTGGTGCTGCACCGGTCCGTAGGGGCCCTCGTAGTGGGTCTCCAGCGTGTCGACGGACTCCAGCCGGATGCCGGCGCGGCCGTCCGGCGCGGGCACGATCCGCTTGCAGCCGGGTACGAGTTTCCAGTCGGCCGTGTCGTCCGGGATGAAGGGGATGGTGTCGCCGTCCGGCTGGGCCGTGGCCGGGACCCGGAACGTGCCTCTGATCAGCAGCATGGACATGGTGTCTCCCACCGTAGCCGTCACTGTGTGTGCTCGACGGTTACGTACGGTACACGCGCGGGTGGGGCCCCGCGATCATGCCGGGCCGTCCGGTGACAGCAGCAGCAGGGCCACGTCGTCCCGCGGCCCGCCGTCCGTGAAGGCCGCCAGGTCCCGCCAGACCGCCTGGACCAGGTCCGCCGGGTCCCGTGTCACCACGGTCAGCCGTGTGGCCAGGGGGTAGAAGTGCCCCGCCGCGTCCCGGGCCTCGGTCACCCCGTCGGTGTGCAGCAGGAAGCGGTCCCCGGCGCGCACCGCAAGCTCCGCCACCGGCGGCGGGTCCGGCCCCGCGAGCCCCAGGCCCAGCGGCGGTCCCGGCTGCACGGCCACCTCCTCCACCGTCGGCCCGCGCAGGCGCAGGGCGGGCGGATGCCCGCACGAGACGATCCGTACGAGGTCCAGCCCGGGCGGGAACTCCAGCAGCAGGGCCGTCGCGAACAGCTCGGGCTGTCCGTCGGGCGCGGCCGCCGCGTCGCACGCCAGCCGCCGGTCCAGCCGGGCCGCGACCGCCGCCAGTTCCGCGTCGTCGAGCACCGCCTCCCGGAAGGCCCCGAGCAGCGCCGCCACCGTGCCCACCGCCGCCAGGCCGTGTCCCTGCACGTCCGCGACCAGCGCCCGTACCCCGTAGGGCCCGGCCCGTACGTCGTACAAGTCGCCGCCGACCAGGGTGCCGCGCTGGGCCGCCCGGTAGAGGCCGGAGCAGCGCACCGGACCGACCCGTTCGGGCACCGGCGGGAGGACCGCCAGCTGCGCCGCTTCCGCGACCGTCCGTACGTTGACCAGCTGCGCGTCCCGGCGCCGCCGCACCCAGGCGATCACCACGCTCAGCAGTCCGATCGCGGCCACCGTGGCCAGGTCCGAGCCCTGGGCCTGGGCGACGTTGAGGCTGTGCACCCCGAGCAGGACGAGGACGAGGGCGGCGAAGAACGCGGTCCCGGCCGCCCCGTACGCGAACGCAGCCACCGGCGGCAGACCCGCGAGGAAGAAGCCGAGTTCCACATCGCCCGGCGTGAGCATCTGGGCGAGGACCAGCACCGCAAGGGCGACCACGGGCGCGAGCCGGGCCCAGCGCGGCGGTGGCTGCCCGCGCAGCCAGCCCGGCTCCTCGTCTTGGCCTCTCACCCCTCCACCCTGGTACGCGGGCCAGGTGCGCGCACCCCGGACCGGCCTGCCGGGTGGCCCGGCGCGGCCCGTGCCGGGACAGTGGGGGCGTGACCGAAGACGATGCCCCCGGCAAGCCGCTGACGCAGGCGCACATCGAAGCGCACGGCTCCGGCGGCGGCGGTGACGGCTCGCCGAGCGCGGACATCAGCACGCGGCTGAACTGGCTGCGTGCGGGGGTGCTGGGCGCCAACGACGGGATCATCTCCACCGCGGGCCTGGTGGTCGGCGTGGCCGGGGCCACCACCTCGCGCGCGGCGATCCTGGCGGCGGGCGTCGCCGGGCTGCTGGCGGGGTCTCTGTCGATGGCGGCGGGGGAGTACGTGTCGGTCAGCTCGCAGCGGGACTCCGAACGGGCCGCGCTGGACATGGAGCGCCGCGAACTGGCCGAGGAGCCGGAGGCGGAGCTCGAGGAACTCGCCGACCTGCTCTCCGCGCGCGGGCTGAGCCGGGAGGTGGCCCGCGAGGCCGCGGAGCAGCTGACGGAACGGGACGCGCTGCGGGCCCATGCCCGGGTGGAGCTCGGCATCAACCCCGACGAGCTGGCCAACCCGTGGCACGCGGCGTTCGCCAGCTTCGTCGCGTTCACGGTGGGGGCGCTGCTGCCGCTGCTGGCGATCGTGCTGCCGGGCCCGTCCGCGCGGGTGCCGGTGACGGCGGCGGCCGTGCTGGGGGCGCTCACGCTGTGCGGGGTGCTGAGCGCACGGCTGGGCGGGGCGCCGCCGGCCCGCGCGGTCCTGCGCAACGTCGCCGGCGGCGCCCTGGCCATGGCCGTCACCTACGCGGTGGGCACCTGGCTCGGCACAACAACCTGACCGCCGCCACCACCCGGGGCTCCGCCGCCACCATTCAGCCCCGCCGGCGTTTGAGGCGCGGGGTCTGGGGCGGAGCCCCAGGTCCCGGCGGAGCCGGGCTTCGGGTCGGGCCCAGGGCCAAGGTTCGGCGCGGCGGCGCAGCCGAACGGCAGGATAGGGACATGCGCATCGCGGTCACCGGCTCGACCGGACTCATCGGCAGTGCCCTCGTACGGTCCCTCCGGGCAGACGCCCACGAGGTGGTGCGGTTCGTACGCCGCCCGCCCGCCGCAGGCGACGAGGTGCGGTGGGATCCCGCCCGCGGGTACGTCGACCCCGCCGGCCTGGCCGGGTGCGCGGCCGTCGTGCACCTGGCCGGGGCCGGCGTGGGCGACCACCGCTGGACCGCCGCGTACAAGAAGGAGATCCGCGACAGCCGGGTCCTCGGCACCGCCGCCCTCGCCCGGGCCCTCGCCGCGCTCGACGAGCCGCCCGCCGTCCTCGTCAGCGGTTCGGCGGTCGGCTACTACGGGGACACCGGCGACCGGGTCGTCGACGAGGACGCCCCGGCCGGGCGGGGCTTCCTGCCCTCCGTCTGCGTGGAGTGGGAGGCGGCCGCGCGGCCGGCCCGCGAGGCCGGGATCCGTACCGCCTTCGCCCGTACCGGCCTGGTCGTCGCGCGGGACGGCGGGGCCTGGGGCAGGCTGTTCCCGGTCTTCCGGGCCGGCATCGGCGGCCGGCTCGGCGACGGGCGCCAGTACTGGCCGTTCATCTCGCTCCACGACGAGATCGCGGCCCTGCGCCACATCATCGACACCCCCGGCCTCGAAGGCCCGGTCAACCTCACCGCCCCCGAGCCGCTGACC
The DNA here is from genome assembly GCF_042719495.1 of Streptomyces sp. NPDC058525. Classification (NCBI taxonomy): domain Bacteria; kingdom Bacillati; phylum Actinomycetota; class Actinomycetes; order Kitasatosporales; family Streptomycetaceae; genus Streptomyces; species Streptomyces sp. NPDC058525. The sequence goes on along the minus strand of NZ_JBHXNP010000176.1, from coordinate 1,743 downwards.
AACCGGCAGATCACCGCGGCCATGGGCCGGGTGCTGCACCGGCCCGCGCTGCTGCCCGTGCCGGCCGCGGCCCTGCGCATCGTGCTCGGGGAGCTCTCCGAGGACGTGCTCGGCAGCCAGCGGGCCCGGCCCGCCCGGCTGCTGGAGTCCGGCTTCGTCTTCCGCCACCCCGGCATCGAGGACGCGATCCGGGCCGCGCTGTAGGGGACGCCCCGGGCGTGCCCGGACGTGCCCCGGGCACGCCCCCGGCGGTCGTGCGACCAGCGTGCGACCGCTTGTGAGCCGGATGCGACCACTGTGCGACCGGAGTTGACCACAATCCCGCAATACCCCGGCCAACTCGGGTTCCCCTTGAGCCGGTTGGGGGAAGGAGGTCGTGACACAGCCGCGCCGACCTCGGGGAGGGGCACGTGCTCAGCAGCTCACACCATTCCGCACACCACGCGGACGTCGTCATCGTAGGAGCCGGAGTCTCAGGACTCGCGGCCGCGCACCACCTGATCGCAGCGGGGGTAACGGTCATCGTCCTGGAGGCCGCGGGCGACCCCGGCGGCCGGATGGCCACCGAGTCGGCCGACGGGTTCCGGCTGGACCGGATCGGCCAGTTGCTCACCACCTCCTACCCGGAGCTCGGGACGACTCCGGGCCTGGCGGGCCTGCCCCTGCGCCATTTCGCGCCCGGGGTCCTGGTCCACACCGACGGCAGGCAGCTCCGCGCCGGTGCGCTCACCCCGGCCCGCGCCCTGGCCAGCGGCTCCCTCGACCAGGCCCGGCTCAGCGCCGTCCTCGGCCGGCTCGCCGCCCTGCCCGAGGAGCGGCTGCTGGCCCGGCCCGAGCGCACCGCCCTCGCCGTCCTGCGCTCCCGCGGCCTGCCGCCGCGCACCGCCACCGGTGTGCTGCGGCCGCTGCTGGCCACCCTGCTCTGCGACCCGGGGCTCACCACCTCCAGCCGGGTCGCCGACCTGGCCCTGCGCACCTTCGCGCGGGGCCGCCTCGCCGTGCCCGAGGGCGGAGCCGCGGCCCTGCCCGACCGGCTGGCCGCCGGTCTGCCGCCCGGCACCGTCCGCACCGGCGTCCGGGTCCGGTCGGTGGCGACCAACCTGGTCACCACCGAGGAGCACGGCGACTTCAGCTGCCGCTCCGTCCTCCTGGCCACCGGGGCCCGCGCCGCCGCCGAACTCCTGCCCGGCTTGCGCGTGCCCGCCTTCCACGAGGTCACCGTCCTGCACCACGCCACCGCCGCGCCCCTGCCCTGGGACGCCTCGCTGCTCCTGGACGGCGACCCCAAGTGGCCCGTCTCGCACACCGCCGTGATGAGCGCGGTCGACCCGACGCGGGCCCCGGCCGGCCGGAGCCTGGTCACCACCACGGTGCTCGGCCCGCCGCCCCCCGCCCGTACGGTCGCCTCGCGCCTCGCCCGGCTCTACGACACCGCCACCCGCGACTGGGAACCGCTGGCCGTCCACCACACCCGGGAGGCCGTCCCCGCGATGCCCCCGCCCTACGACGTACGGCGCCCGGTGCGCGTCCTGGCCGGGCTGTACGTGTGCGGGGACCACCGCGACACCAACACCGTCCAGGGCGCCCTGCGCTCGGCCCGCCGCGCCACCCACGCCGTCCTGCGCGACTTCGGCATCCCGCTCCCGGCCACCCGGGAGCAGCCCCTTCCGGTGGCGGCCTGAGAACCACCCAGTGACGCCGGCGGGGCACCCACCGCCCCGCCGGCCCGCCGGCCCCCCGCCC
>NZ_JBHXNP010000175.1:0-9614 GCF_042719495.1 Streptomyces sp. NPDC058525 | reverse complement strand
CTCAAACGCCGGCGGGGCTGGATGGCCAGGGCTACGGGGTAGGGGCCGTTGGGATGACCAGGGGGGAGCCTGTTACCGGGTCCGGGATGACGATCGAAGTGAGGCCGAAGACCTCGTGGACCAGGTCGGCGGTGACCACCGCCCCCGGCGGGCCCTCGGCCACCACTCGGCCCGCCTTCATCGCCACCAGGTGGTCCGCGTAGCGCGCCGCCTGGTTCAGGTCGTGCAGGACGGCCACCACCGTCCGGCCCCGGTCCCGGTTCAGCCGCCGGACCAGGTCCAGCACCTCCACCTGGTGGGCGATGTCCAGGAAGGTGGTGGGCTCGTCGAGGAGTAGCAGCTCGGTGTCCTGCGCCAGCGCCATCGCGATCCAGACGCGCTGCCGCTGCCCGCCCGACAGGGCGTCCACCGAACGGTCCGCCAGGTCGGAGACCGAGGTGCGGGCCATGGCGTCGACCACGGCCCGTTCGTCCTCCTCCGACCACTGCTGCCACCAGTGCTGGTGCGGCTGGCGACCCCGCGCCACCAGGTCGGCGACCGTGATCGCCTCCGGGGCTACCGGGGACTGCGGGAGCAGCCCGATGGTCTGCGCGATCTGCCGCGTCGGCAGCGAGGACAGGGCGGCCCCGTCCAGCAGCACCGCGCCCGAGCGCGGCTTCAGCAGCCGGCCGAGCGCCCGCAGCGTCGTCGACTTGCCGCACGCGTTGGGTCCGACGATCACCGTCACCTTGCCGTCGGGGACGGCCAGGTCCAGGTCCTCGACCACCACCCGGTCCTCGTACGCGAGCGTCAGCCCGCGCGCGGAGAGACGGCTCATCGGGGTCATGCCTTGCCTCCAGTACGGCTGCGGACGATCAGCCAGATCAGGTACGGGGCGCCCACGGCGGCGGTCAGCACGCCCACCGGGAGCTCGGTCGGGGAGAACAGCCTGCGCGCGAGGAGGTCGCCGAGCACGACGATGACCGCGCCCGCCAGCGCCGAGCACAGCAGCGGGATCTGCGCGGTACGGGTCATCCGCCGGGCGATCTGCGGCGCGAGCAGCGCCACGAAGTCCACCGGCCCGGCCGCGCCCGTCGCCACCGAGGCCAGGACCACGCCGAGGGCGATGAGCCCGAGCCGGACCCGGCCCAGCCGCACCCCGAGTGCGGTGGCGGTGCCGTCGTCGAGGGAGACGCCGCGCTGCGCCCGCGCCGCCCACAGCACGCCCGGCAGCAGTGCCAGCAGCACCCAGGCCAGCGGGGTCGCGACGTCCCAGCCGCGCCCGTTGAGCGAGCCGGTCATCCAGATCTGCGCCTGCTGGGCGACCAGGTAGTCGCCCTTGGTCATCAGCAGGGTGGTCACCGACCGCAGTGCGATGGCGAAGCCGATGCCGATCAGCACGAAGCGCGTCGCGTGCAGCCCGCCGCGCCATGCGAAGAGGTAGACGAGGACGGCGGCGACGAGCCCGCCGAGCACCGACAGGTAGGGCAGTACGGCGTACGAGGTGACCCCGAAGGTCAGCGCCGCCACGGTGACGGCGCTCGCGCCCTGGCTGATGCCGATGATGTCGGGGGAGGCCAGCGGGTTGCGGGCGACGGTCTGGATCAGCGCGCCGGCCACCCCGAAGGCCAGGCCGACGAGCAGCCCGGCCGTCATCCGGGGCAGCCGCAGGGTGCCGACGACCAGCTCGTCGGGGGAGGGCTGCCCGAGCAGCACCTTCAGCACCTCGCCGGGGGCGACGAAGGACTCGCCGACCGACAGGTACACGACGCAGACGGCCGCCAGCAGCGCGGCGAGGCCCAGCGCCACGAACATGGCGCGGCGGTGCAGCAGGAAGGAGCCGCGCCGGGTGCGGACCAGGGTGTATCCGAACGGCACGGCGCTCACGCGGCCACCGCCTTGCGGCGGACCAGCGTGACCAGGAAGGGCACGCCGATGAGCGCCGTCATCACCCCGGCCGGTACCTCGCCCGGCGGCACCACGACCCGTCCGGCCACGTCCGCGACGAGCAGCATCACCGGCCCGATCAGCGCGGCCACCGGCAGCAGCCAGCGGTGGTCGCCGCCGACGAGGGCGCGCGCGAGGTGCGGGACGGCGAGCCCGATGAAGGCGATCGGCCCGGCGGCCGCGACTCCGGCGCCGGTCAGCACGGTGGCTCCGAGGCCGCCGACGATCCGTACGGCGGCCACGTTCTGCCCGAGCCCCTTGGCCACGTCCTCGCCGAGGGCCAGCGCGTCCAGGCCGCGGGCCACGGACACCACCAGGACCAGGCCCACCAGCAGGAACGGCCAGATCTGGTGGACGACCTGGAGGTCGCGGCCGGCCACCGAGCCGACCTGCCAGAAGCGGAACTCGTCGAGCGCCGAGGCCTTCGTCGTCAGCACGCCGGTGGTGACCGACACCAGCAGGGCGTTGATCGCGGCCCCGCCCAGCGCCAGTTTCACCGGGGTCGCGCCGCCGCGGCCGCCGGAGGCGATGGCGTAGACGGCGACGGAGGCGACGGCCGCTCCGGCGAAGGCGAACCACACGTACCCGCTCAGCGTGTGCACGCCCGCGAAGGCGATGGCGCAGACGACCGCGACCCCGGCTCCCTGGCTGATGCCGAGGATGCCGGGGTCGGCGATCGGATTGCGGGTGATGCCCTGGAGCGCGGTCCCGGCCAGGGCCAGGGCCGCACCGACCATGAGGGCGATCAGGGTGCGCGGGACGCGCAGGCTGCGCACCACGTCGGCGTCGGGTCCGCCGGCTCCGTGGACCAGGGCGTCCCAGACCACGGAGGGCGGGACGGGGCGGGCGCCGACGGAGAGGGAGAGCACCACCGCGCATATGAGTGCGGCGAAGGCGGCTGCGGTCCACCCGATGCGACGGGTCGTCAGGGCGCGCCGGAGAGCGGGCGGGGCAGACATGTCACCTATTTCATGATCTTGTAAGGCAAACCTAAGTGTACGTTCCCCCGTTGTCGGCCCGTTGTCGGCCCTCTGTCGGCCCGGGCGTCGGTCCGCCTCGGCACAATGGCAGGTATGAACCTCACCGTCGGCTTCGACCTCGATATGACCCTCATCGATTCGCGCCCGGGAATCAAGGCGGCCTACCAGGCACTCTCGGCCGAAACGGGCACGTTCATCGATGCCGACGCGGCGGTCACGCGGCTTGGGCCGCCGCTCGACGAGGAGCTGGCGTACTGGTTCCCGGAGGCCGAGATTCCGGCCATGGCGGACCGCTACCGCGAGATCTATCCCACATACGCGATCGAGCCGACGCCCGCGATGCCGGGCGCCCGCGAGGCGATCGAGGCGGTCCAGGCGCTCGGCGGCCGGGCGATCGTCGTCACCGCCAAGCACGAGCCCAACGCCCGCCTGCACCTGAAGCACCTGGGCATCGAGCCGGACGCCGTCATCGGCTGGCTGTGGGCGGAGGCCAAGGCCGGGGCGCTGCGCGAGTACGGCGCGCAGGTCTACGTCGGCGACCACGTGGGCGACGTACGCGGCGCCCGCAAGGCCGGCGCGCTGTCCGTGGTGGTGCCTACCGGCCCCTGCCCCGAGCCGGAACTGCGCGCCGCGGGCGCCGACGTGGTGCTCGCCGACCTCACCGCGCTGCCGCAGTGGCTCGCGGAGTACGTCGCGGCCCAGCCGGTCCAGCCCGCCCAGCCCGCCTAAGCCGTACAGCCCGCCTAAGCCGCACAGCCCGGTACGGCTGCCGCCGCGGCTACGCCTGCGAGGCGCGGGCCGCGCGGCGCTGCGCCGCGGCCGAGCGGAGCACGCCCGCCGCGGAGATCGCGAAGCCCACGCCCATCAGCATGCACACGGCCCACGCGTACGAGGGGAACGGGTCGAGGTCCAGGAACAGCGGAGCCATCGTCGCGAGCGTGGCCACGGCGCCCACGATGAAAACGATGCCGCCGGCCTTCACCAGGGCGTCGCCGGGCCGTGCTTCGTCGGCAGGAGGAGTAACAGTCACCCCACCAGGGTAGTTCCCTGGCCTGAGTGGCCGACGGCGAAGGACCGGGGAACGTCTTGTCACCCGGCCCTCGACCATTAGCCTTGAGGTGGCGGGTCACAGTTGACCCGCTGCACTGTTATCCGGAGCCGTTCCACGGCACTTCGGACTCCGACGAGCACAAGGACAGAGGACGGACGTGCCTACCGGCAAGGTCAAGTGGTTCAACAGCGAGAAGGGCTTCGGCTTTCTCTCCCGCGACGACGGCGGCGACGTCTTCGTCCACTCGTCGGTGCTCCCTGCCGGGGTCGACTCCCTCAAGCCCGGCCAGCGCGTCGAGTTCGGTGTCGTCGCCGGCCAGCGCGGTGACCAGGCACTTTCGGTGACGGTCCTGGACCCGGCACCGTCCGTCGCGGCAGCCCAGCGCCGCAAGCCCGACGAGCTCGCCTCGATCGTGCAGGACCTCACGACCCTGCTGGAGAACATCACGCCGATGCTCGAGCGCGGCCGCTACCCCGACAAGGTGCACGGCACGAAGATCGCCGGCCTGCTGCGCGCGGTGGCCGACCAGCTCGACGTCTGAGCCCGGCCGCACCACGTCCGTGCCCCGCCCTCGGCAGAGCGGCGGGGCACACACATGCGACGGCCGGGTCCGCCCCGGCGGACTACGGGAACGCCAGCGCTCCGGGCGAAATGGCCGGTACCAGCCCCTCGGCGGCCGCCCGCGTCAGCAGCCCGCGCACCGCCGCGTACCCGGCGTCGCCGAGGTCGGCGGTGAACTCGTTGACGTAGAGACCGATGTGCTGGTCGGCGACGGCCGGGTCCAGCTCCTGCGCGTGGGCCCGGACGTACGGGCGGGAGGCCTCCGGATCGTCCCAGGCCATCCGGACCGACGCACGGGCCGCCTCGGCCAGCGCCTTCAGGGTCGCCTCGCCCAGCGCCCGCCTCGCGATGATCGCACCGAGCGGGATCGGCAGGCCGGTCGTGGACTCCCAGTGCTCGCCCATGTCGGCCAGACAGTGCAGCCCGTAGTCCTGATAGGTGAACCGGGCCTCGTGGATGACCAGTCCGGCGTCCACCCGGCCGTCGCGCACCGCGGGCATGATCTCGTTGAACGGCAGGACGACGACCTTGCCGACCCCGGCCGGCAGCACGTCCGCCGCCCACAGCCGGAACAGCAGGTAGGCGGTGGAGCGTTCGCTCGGCACCGCGACCGTCTTGCCGCTCAGGTCGGGCCCCGCCCCGCCGGCCGGGCCGGCGTCCTTCACCAGCACGAGCGGACCGCAGCCGCGCCCCAGCGCCCCGCCGCAGGGCAGCAGCGCGTACTCCTCGAGCACCCAGGGCAGCACCGCGTACGACACCTTCAGCACGTCCAGCTCGCCGCGCTCGGCCATGCCGTTGGTGATGTCGATGTCGGCGAAGGTCACGTCGAGGGCGGGCGCGCCCGGGACCCGGCCGTGTGCCCAGGCGTCGAAGACGAACGTGTCGTTCGGGCAGGGCGAGTAGGCGATCTTCAGCGGTTCACCGGTGCTCATGGCGTTCTCCCCAGTTCGCGAGTACGGGCCCCAGCGCGCGGAAGCCGTCGGCGAGGGCGGCGAGCGCGTCCCCGATCCGCCAGGCGGCACGGTCGCGAGGGCCCACGGCGTTGGACACGGCGCGGATCTCCAGTACGGGCAGCCCGTGCGCGGCGGCCGCCTCCGCCACCCCGAAGCCCTCCATGGCCTCGGCCCCGGCCATCGGGTGCCGGGCGGCGAGCTCGGCCGTCCGGGCGGCGGTACCGGTGACGGTGGACACGGTCAGCACGGGCGCGAGCAGCGCCCCGGTGGCCTCGGCGGCGCGCGCGGCGAGCTCGGCCGGCGGCAGGTGGACGCTGTGCCCGAAGCCGAGGGCCCGTACGTCCAGGAAGCCGTCGGGGGTCTCGGCGCCCAGGTCGGCGGCGACGATCGCGTCCGCGACGACGAGCGAGCCGGGCGGGGCGGCGGGCTGGAACCCGCCGCCGATGCCGGCCGAGACGACGAGCTCGTACGAGCCGACGGCCAGGGCGGTGGCGGTGCCGGCGGCGGCGGCCGCCGGACCGACGCCGCCGACGAGCACGTCGAAGGCGATGCCCGGAAGGTCCCGGCGGGTGACGAGGTAGCCGCCGGGAAGGGTGCGCGGCTCAGGACCGAAGGAATCGGGATGAGGGGTCGGTCCTTCAAGAGCGCTGACGACGGAGTCTGCCTCCGCCGCCACCGCGGTCACGACGAGCGCGCGCACCGGTGCCGCCCGGTTACTTGAGCTTGAGGTTGAAGGTCCAGACGGACAGCGGCTTGCCGTCCTCGCCGACCTGGACGAACGCGAGCTTCTTCGAGGCCGGGGCCTCGCCCTGGCCGCCGGTCGCGAAGACGTCGGCGCCCGGGAAGCTGCGGTAGGTGTTCGAGGAGGGCTCGGTGATGGGCTGCCCGTCCAGGACCGCCTGCCACTTCTTGCCGTCCTCGACGACGTCCGGCTCGACGCCGAGGCGCAGCGTGTCGCCGCGGGCGTACTCGACGGACTTGGCGTCCTTCAGGTTCGTGAGGCAGTCCTGGACCTTCTCCATGGACAGCGGCTCGGCGCCACCGCGGCAGGCGGCTTCGGCGGACACCGACGAGGTGCCGACCGTCACGGTCGCCAGCGGTGTCGGCTTGTCGCAGGCGGAGAGGAGGAGGAGGCCGGCGGACACGGCTCCGAGGGCCGCGACGCTGCGGCGGGCCCTACCCGAGAAAAGCGGTGCGGTCATGAGCCGAAGGCTATCGGGCCACTGGGCTGCGCCGCTGCACGGGGTCCCCCGGCCTGCGGCGCGCCGCTCCGCCCACCCCCTGGGCCTCCGCCCCAGACCCCCGCCCGAAACGCCGGCGAGGTGGGTCTGCCCGGTTGCCCGGGTGCGGCGCCGCTGCCGGGGGCCAGCCCCCGGACCCCCAGCGCCTCAAACGCCGGCGGGGCTGGAATTCAGCCCGGGCTAGGCGACTCGGGGGCGGGGGGTGCCCGGGTGGTGGCGGGGGGCGTTCATGAGGCCGCGCAGGGCCATGGTCGTGCCGAGGGCGACCACGCCCGCGGCGACGGACATCCCCAGCACCCCGTTCAACGGCAGCGCGATCCCGATCGCACCCCCCAGCACCCACGCCATCTGGAGCAGCGTCTCCGAACGGGCGAACGCGGACGTCCGCACCGCCTCCGGCACGTCCCGCTGGATCATCGCGTCCAGCGACAGCTTCGCCAGCGCCTGGCAGAAGCCCGCCGTCGCGCCCAGCACCGCCATGAACAGCCCGCTGAAGAAGGCCGCCGCCAGCACCGCCACCCCGAGCGTCAGGCACAGCACCGCCGCGATGATCACCTCCGGCGCCCTCGCCCGCAGCCACGCCCCGACCGCCGTGCCGCAGGCGTTCCCCACGCCCGCCGACACGCCCACGATGCCCAGCGACACCGCCGCGCTCTGCCCCGCCAGGGGATGCTCGCGCAGCAGGAACGCCAGGAAGAAGATCAGGAACCCGGAAAGGGCCCGCATCGACGCGTTCGCCAGCAGCCCGCACAGCACCGACCGGCTGACCGTCCGCAGCCCCGGACGCTTCGAGTGCGCCTCGTGCGTGGACAGCCGGGCCCGCCGCTCGCCCCGCGCCTCGTCCACCTTGTGCGGCAGCGTGAACGCCGCGAACGTGCCCCACACGAAGATCGCGCAGGCCCCGTACAGCGGCCACTGCGGCCCGATCTGGTGCAGCCCGGCCCCCACCGGCGCCGCCACGCCCGTGGCCAGCAGCCCGGCCAGCGTGACCCGGGAGTTCGCCTTGACGAGCGAGAACCCGGGCGGCAGCAGCCGCGGCACCACCGCGCTGCGCACGACCCCGTACGCCTTCGAGGAGACCAGCACCCCCAGCGCCGCCGGATACAGCTCCAGCCCGCCCGTGGCCACCGCGGCCGACATCATCAGCGCCAGCAGCGCCCGCGCCAGCATCGCCGCCGCCATCGAGGCCCGCCGCCCGTGCGGCAACCGGTCCAGCAGCGGCCCGATCACCGGAGCCAGCAGGGTGAAAGGGGCCATCGTGATCGCCAGGTACAGGGCCACCCGGCCGCGTGCCTCGTCCGTGGGTACGGAGAAGAACACCGTCGAGGCCAGCGCCACGGTGATCATCATGTCGCCGGCGCCGTTGATGGCGTGCAGCTCGATCAGCTTGCCGAGGCCCGACTCGCCGGCCCCGTGCGCGTGCGTGGCCCGCCGGATGCCGCGCGCCGTACCGGTGATGGGCAGGTGCAGGGCACGCCCCAGCGCCCGGCCGGCCCGCCTGGCCGGTCCCGAGCCGTCGCGGGACGACCGTACGGGTGCCACGTGGCCATAGTGCCCCACGGGCCCCTCCCGGACCCTCCCCGGCGCGTCGCGGGGGTTGCTCCCCGCGCGCCCATCTCCGCGAATCGGACCTTGCATGTGGGCCCGGGGCTTCGAAGGAGGTAGCGTGCGTAGCGCGCCACCGGCGGTTGCTCTTGGCCGCGCGCCTCTTCGCGATCCCGCAGAATGGATCGCATAAAGGTGCGCCCGGAGTCCGATCGGGTGCGGACGTCGACGCGGCCCTCTGGTCCGCTCCGCCCGTTCCACGTACGGACAGGACCGACGGGTCGTTGTGGACGACAGTACGGACGGCGCACTCGTGAGACGGCGTAGGAGAGAACGAGACCAGTGAGTGCTGCGACGACGCGAAGCCGTACCCCGCGTACCCCCGACCGCCTGTGCGTCGAGGCGGTAGACCTCGCCCGTGCGGCCGCCGAGGAGGCCGCCTTCCCCGGTGTGGTGGGCGAGCACGTCTCCGCGGTGGCGGAGGGCGACCGGGTCGTCACGCACTTCTTCGAGTCCAAGGAGCCGGGCTACCGCGGCTGGCGCTGGGCCGTCACCGTGACCCGCGCCTCCCGCGCCAAGAACATCACCCTCGACGAAACGGTGCTGCTCCCCGGCGAGGACGCGCTGCTGGCCCCCGAGTGGGTGCCGTGGAGCGAGCGGCTGCGCCCCGGCGACATGGGCCCGGGCGACCTGCTGCCCACCGACGCCGAGGACCTGCGGCTGGAGGCGGGCTGGTCGGGCGAGGACGCGCCGCCGCCGAACTCGGTGGTCTCCACGGAGATGGCCGAGCTGGTCGAGGCGGAGGACGCGGACGTCACCGACCGCGCGGTGGTCCCGGTCCGCGGGTCCATCACGGCCGTGGCCGAGGAACTGGGCATGCGCCGGGCGCGGGTGCTCTCGCGGTACGGGCTGCACGGCGCGGCCGACCGCTGGGACGAGTCGTTCGGCGCGAAGACGCCGATGGCGCAGGCCGCGCCGGCGTCCTGTGTCTCCTGCGGCTTCCTGGTCGCGATCGGGGGCTCGCTGGGGCAGGCGTTCGGGGTGTGCGCGAACGAGTTCAGTCCGGCCGACGGCCGTCTGGTGTCGCTGTCGTACGGGTGCGGTGGTCACTCGGAGGCCGCGGTCATGCCGGCGCCGCTGAGGCCGGCTCCGCCGGTGCTCGACTCGATGGCCGCGGACGAGTTCCCCCTCCGTCCGTCCCCCGACACGGGCTCGGTCCCCACGTCCGACCTCCCGGCCGCCGACCTGGGCCACTCGTAGCCCGCCGCCTCCTGGGGCTCCGCCCCAGACCCCGCGCCTCAAACGCCGGCGGGGCTGGATTGTGCCCGGCACTTGGCGGACGGGATCAGCCAAATCC
>NZ_JBHXNP010000174.1:0-10157 GCF_042719495.1 Streptomyces sp. NPDC058525 | reverse complement strand
CTGCGCGGAGAAGGCGTCTTCGTCCTGCTCGGGCCCGGCTCCGAGGTGGGCCGGGGGGGGGGGCCGGGGCCCCCCCCCCCGGGCGCCCCGCCCCCCCCCGGGCCGGCCCGCCTCCCCCCAAGGTCTCCTCTTCCCAAGGAACGTGATGGACCTCCGTATCGAAGACCGCGTGTACCTCGTCACCGGAGCGTCCTCCGGGATCGGCGAGGCAACCACCCGCCTGCTGGCCGCCGAAGGCGCCACCGTCGTCGGCGTCGCCCGCAAGCCCTGGAACACCGAAGCCCTCGGCGACCGCGTCAGCACCGTCACCGCCGACCTCACCGACCCCGCCGCGGCCCGGCAGGTGGCCGACACGGTGATCGAGCGCCACGGCCGGCTCGACGGCCTCGTCAACAACGTGGGCGCACTCGAATCCCGCACCGGCTTCGTCGACATCACCGACGAGCAGTGGAACAGCACCTTCGAGGTCAACTTCCACTCCGCGGTCCGCATGACCCGCGCCGCCCTGCCCGCGCTCCTGGAGACCGGAGCGGGCGCCATCGTGCACATCGCGAGCGAGGCCGCCCGCTTCCCCGACCCGGGCATCGTCGACTACGCGGCCACCAAGACGGCACTGCTCTCCGTCTCCAAGTCCCTCGCCGCCGAGTTCGGCCTCCGCGGGGTGCGCTCCAACGTGGTCTCGCCCGGGCCCACCCGGACCGCGCTCTTCGACGCACCCGGCGGGTTCGCCGAGCAGCTCGGCGAGCGGTTCGGCCTGCGCCCCGACGAGGCCGTCGACCACTTCATCCGCGAGGTCCGCCGGCTCCCGAGCGGCCGCATCGGCACCCCCGACGACGTCGCCGGAGTCGTCGCGTACCTGCTCTCCCCCCTCGCCGACCAGGTCACCGGCGCCGAGTGGAGCGTCGACGGCGGCGCCCTGCGGCAGATCTGACCGGGATCCCCGATGAAACCCTCCCTCCTCGCCCTCGCCATCGGCGCCTTCGGCATAGGCACCACCGAGTTCGTCATCGTCGGCCTGCTCCCGGACGTCGCCGACGACCTGTCCGTGTCCATCCCCTCGGCCGGCATGTTGGTCACCGGGTACGCCCTCGGCGTGGTCGTCGGCGCACCGCTGATGACCGCGGCCGGCGCCCGGCTGCCGCGCAAGACCATGCTCGTCGCGCTCATGGCGATCTTCATCGCGGGCAACCTGCTCTGCGCCCTCGCCGGGGACTACACCGCCCTCATGGGCGGCCGGCTGATCGCCGCCCTCACGCACGGCGCGTTCTTCGGGATCGGCTCCGTCGTCGCCGCCGACCTGGTGGCACCCGACCGGCGGGCCAGCGCCATCGCCCTGATGTTCACCGGCCTCACCCTGGCCAACGTGCTCGGCGTACCGCTGGGCACCTTCCTGGGCCAGCAGTTCGGCTGGCGCTCGACCTTCTGGGCCGTCACCGGCATCGGGATCGTCGGACTGCTCGGCCTCATCACCCTGGTCCCGCCCCAGCCGCGGCCGGAACGCGGGGCGCTGCGCGCCGAACTCGCCGTCTTCCGCAAGCCGCAGGTGTGGCTGGCGCTGACCACGACCGTGCTGGGCTTCGGAGGCGTCTTCGCCTCCTTCACCTACCTCGCGCCGATGATGACGGAACTGGCCGGCTTCTCCGACGGCGCGGTCGCCTGGCTCCTCGTCCTCTTCGGCGTCGGGCTGTGCGTGGGCAACGTGCTCGGCGGCCGGGCCGCCGACCGGTCCCTGATGCCCAGCCTGTACGTCATCCTGGGCGGGCTCTGCGTGGTACTGGTGATCTTCACCTTCACCTCGCGGGCCGCCCTGCCGGCCGCGATCACCCTGGCCGCCTTCGGGGCCATCGGCTTCGCGACGGTGCCTCCGCTCCAGGCCCGCGTGATGCAGCAGGCCGCCGGGGCTCCGGCCCTCGCCTCCGCGGCGAACATCGCGGCCTTCAACCTTGGGAACGCCCTCGGGGCCTGGCTCGGCGGCCTTGCCGTCGCCCACGGCCTCGGCTGGACCTCGCCGACCTGGATCGGCGCCGGACTCGCCGCCGCCGGTCTGGGCACCGCCGCGCTGTCCGGACTGCTCGACCGCCGCGGCGCCGGGCCGTCCGCGTCCCCGTCCCCGTCCCCTTCGGCCAAGGCAACGCCCCCCACCGCAAAGCTCCCTGCCGCAGTACTCCCCGCTGAACCACTCATCGAACAGAAGTCGAGGTAGACCCATGAACGGTGTCGATCGCCGGACCATGCTCACCCGCGGCGCGGCCGTCGTCGGAGGCGCGGCGGTGGCCGGCGCACTGGCCGGTCCCGCGGCGGCCGCCGCGTCCCCCGCCCCCTCCGGCGGCGCGGCCGCCGGAGCCGGAGCGGTCGTCAAGCCGGGTGATCCGCGCTACGAGCTGCTGACCACCGGCAACAACCAGCGCTTCGTCGCCCGCCCGGACTACATCAAGATGGTCCGCTCGACCGCGGACGCCGAACGAGCCCTCAGAGACGCCGTCCGCGCGGGCAAGCGGGTCTCGGTGCGCAGCGGCGGCCACTGCTTCGCCGACTTCGCCGCGCATCCCGAGACGGAGGTCATCATCGACTTCTCGGAGATGACGCACGTGGGGTACGACCCGGCGTTCCGGGCGTTCGTCGTCGAGGCCGGAGCCCGTCTGATCAACGTGTACGAGGCCCTGTACAAGGGCTGGGGCGTCACCATACCCGGCGGCATCTGCTACAGCGTCGGCGCCGGCGGGCACATAGCGGGCGGCGGGTACGGCCTGCTCTCCCGCGCCCACGGCCTGGTCGTCGACCACCTCTACGCCGTGGAGGTCGTGGTGACGGACGGGAAGGGCGGAGTCCGCACGGTCGTGGCCACCCGGGAGAAGAACGACCCGAACCGGGAGCTGTGGTGGGCGCACACGGGCGGGGGCGGCGGCAACTTCGGCCTGGTGACCCGCTATTGGTTCCGCTCCCCGGGCGCGAAGGGCTCCGTGCCCTCCGAGCAGCTGATCTCCCCGCCGTCGACGGTCCTGGTGAGCGCCGTCGACTTCCCCTGGGAGCAGCTGACGGAGGCCAAGTTCACCCGGCTGCTGAAGAACTTCGGGGCCTGGCACGCCGCGAACAGCGCCCCCGACTCCCCGTACCGCAACCTCTCCAGCCTGTTCAACGTCAGTTCCAAGGCGCACGGCAGCCTGGGGATGTTCACCCAGGTCGATGCGACCGTGCCGGGCGCGCGCAAGCTGCTCGACGACTACCTGGCGGCCATCACGGCCGGTACGGGCGTCACCCCGAAGGCACTGACCCGCGCCACCGGTGAGCTGCCGGCCATGCCGCAGTTCGCGGAACCCAGGACCCTGCCCTGGCTCCAGGCGACCCGGCTGGTCGGCACCAACAACCCGGTCATCACCAATCCCACCTCGCGCGGCGCGCACAAGTCCGCGTACATGAAGAAGAACTTCACCGACCATCAGATCCAGGCGCTCTACCGCTACATGAGCCGGCCGGACTTCACCAATCCCGACACCATGCTCGTGCTGTTCTCCTTCGGCGGGCAGGTCAATGCCGCGGCGCCCGACGCGACGGCCAACGCGCAGCGGTCCTCCATCTTCAAGATGTGCTTCCAGACCTTCTGGCAGGAGGAGAGCGAGGACGAGTTCTACCTGGGCTGGCTGCGCGGCCTGTACGAGGACTTCTTCGCGCCCACCGGAGGGGTGCCCCTGATCGACGACAGCACCGACGGCTGCTACATCAACTACCCCGACCGCGACATCACCGACCCGCGGCGCAACCGCTCCGGCGTGCCGTGGCAGACGCTCTACTACAAGGACAACTACCCGCGCCTCCAGCAGGTGAAGAGGCGCTACGACCCGTCCGACTTCTTCCGGCACTCCATGTCCATCAAGCCCGCCCGCGGCTGACGAGGCCCGCCCGCCCGTCCCCCCCCGCCCGTTTCCCCCGTCCCCCGCCCGTTTCCCCCGTTCGCGCTGTTCAGAAGCCCCGTGCTCCGGTCTCCGGAGGGCGGGGCTTCTGTCGTTTCCGTTCGCCTGTTCGAGTGCCCGAGGGGGGTTCGTTGACTCCCCGGCCGGCTCCGGGAAAGCTGTGTCTTGGCCGGAAGAGGGCGCTGGAAAGCCCCTCGAAGCGAGATCCGATCCCCTGGCCGACACCCGAGAAACACACTTCCGCGGCCCCGCCGTGCCGCGTTCTTCCCCCGTCATGCCCTGGCTCGAATTGCCCCTCGTGAAGGAAGTAGAGGAAACCATGCGTTCCGTCGCCGTAGTCCTCGGCACCCGGCCCGAAGCCATCAAGTTCGCGCCCGTCATCCGCGCCCTCCAGGACGACCCGCGTTTCGAGCCCGTCGTGATCTCCACCGGGCAGCACCGCCAGATGCTCGACGAGACCCTCGACGCCTTCGGCCTCACCGCCGACGTCGACCTGAAGGTGATGGCTCCCAAGCAGACCCTCTCCCAGGTCACCTACCGGTCGCTGCGCGGCCTGGAGGACTACTTCGCCACCGCGCCCGCCGACGCGGTCCTGGTCCACGGTGACACCGCCACCACCCTCACCGGGGCCCTCGCCGGGTTCCACCAGCGCATCCCCGTCGTCCACGTCGAGGCCGGACTGCGCAGCGGCCGGCTCGGCTCCCCCTTCCCCGAGGAGGGCAACAGACGGCTCGTCGCACAGATCGCCGCCCTGCACCTGGCCCCCACCCCCGGGAACCTCGCGAACCTGCTGCGCGAGGGCATCGCCGCCGACAGCATCACCGTCACCGGCAACACCGTCATCGACGCCCTGCGCTGGGCCAGCGGCCGCGCCCAGAGCTACGGCGTCCCCGCCCTCGAAGACCTCGGCCAGGACCCCCGCCGGGTCGTCCTGGCCTCCGCGCACCGCCGCGAGGCATGGCCGTTCCTCCCGCAGATCGGGCAGGCCCTGGCCCGCATCGCCGACGAGCCCGGCGTCCGCGTCGTCGTCCCGCTGCACCGCAACCCCGTGGTCCGCGAGGCGCTCCTGCCGCACATCGGCAGCCACCCGGGCATCACCGTCGTCGACCCGCTGCCCTACCTCAGCTTCTGCAAGCTCATGGCCCGCGCCGACGTCATCGTCTCCGACAGCAGCGGCAGCCAGGAGGAGGGGCCCGCGCTCGGCAAGCCCACCCTGGTCCTCGGCGACGTCACCGAACGCTCCGAGGCCATCGTCGCCGGCACCGCCCGCCTCGTCGGCACCCGCACCGAGGGCATCGTCGCCCACGCCCTGGAGCTGCTGCGCGACCGGGCCGCCTACGACCGCATGGCCAACGCCGCCAACCCGTACGGCGACGGCCTCGCCACCGCCCGCACGGTCGCCGCGATCGCCCACTTCTTCGGCCTGGGAGCCGCCCCCGAACCCTTCGTGCCGGAGACCGCCGTCGACGAGCTCAGCGTGGAACTCGCCCGTACGGCCGACTTCGCCCGCACCTGACCGAGACCGAGAGGAAGCCCGTATGAGCGCCACCCCGTCCGCCACCGAACGCCCCCTGAACTTCAGCACCCCGTACCTGAGGGCCGACCTCGTGCGCGACGCCGTGGACTACGCCGTCGAAGGCCGCACGATCGTGATCAACCCCGGCACCACCCCCGTGACCGTCGCCGAGAAGCCGCGCAAGAGCATCCCCCCGCTCTCCTCGACGGTGCTCGCCGACACCCGCATCGAGAAGGCCGACGCACTGCTCCTGCTGCGCCCCGCGGCGGAGGACGCCGAGATGACCGGCATCACCGGGGAGCCCGGCTGGCACCACCTCGCCGACCTGCTCGGCCCCGGGGAGTTCTCCCGGGACACTCCGCTCTACCGGAGCCCCCAGGACGAGATCAACACCGTCCTGTTCGACCCCGCCCACATCCTCGGCGAGCGCGAAACCGCCCTGGACCAGCGCGAGTTCAACGTCAGGGCCAACCTGTGGTTCGCGCCCGCCGGCACCGACTGCTTCATCCACAACACGCACGACTTCATCGAGGTCCACACCCAGGTGCACGGCCTCGGCCGCATGCAGCGCTTCCGCGACCACGACCAGGCCTCCCTCTACCAGGACGTCCTGATGAGCCCGGGCTACACCACCCCGGACCCGTTCTGCGCGACCGGCCCGCAGTGCAGCTACCACTACCCGATGCACCAGTACCGGGCCGACACCGACTGCGTCTGGCTCGCCATCGAGTACCACCCCGTCCCCCGCGCCCTGCGCACCCTGCCCGTCCCGACCGTCATGGAGATGCACCGATGACCACCACCGGCAACGCCGCCACCACCAAGAACGGCGAGAACGTGCTGCGCGCCCCGAAGTTCACGGCCGAGGTCGTCGCCGACCAGCTCCGCGACGGCTACTGGCTGGAGGCCCCGGACATCGACGGGGACGGCAAGCCGGACCTGTTCGGCTACGGGCTGCGGCTCGGCGAGATCTACTGGTACGCCAACGACGGCGACTGGACCCGCCGCCTGATAGCCGACCGCATCAAGATGCCCGTGGGCGCCGACTTCGCCGACGTCAGCGGCAACGGCCACCCCGACGTCATCGTCTGCTACGACCTGTACGGCCCGATCGGCACGATCCACGACGCCAACACCGAGGGCGGCAAGATCGACTGGCTGGAGAACCCGGGCACCCCGGACAAGGACGAGTCCCGCTGGAAGCGGCACTACGTCGGACGCGCCACGGGCATGCACCGCCTGCGCGCCGGCCACTTCACCCGCACCGACCGCCTCCAGATCATCGGCCTGCCGATCGTCGCCAAGGAGGACGTCCACGCCGTACTGCCCGTCGTGCTGTTCACCCAGCCCGACGACGTGCACACGGCGGAGGAGTGGCCGATGACCGTCATCGACGACAGCCACTTCCGGATGATCCACGGAGCCGAGAAGAAGCAGGGCCTGATCCCCGGCTCCGGCCTCGAATCCCTGCTCCTGGCCTCCGACGAGGGCGTCACCTGGCTCTGGTTCGACGAGGCCCGCCAGGAGTGGGTGCGCGAACTGATCGGCACGGGCGAGCTCACGCAGTTCGAGCAGACCGGCTTCCGCGGCAGCGGCGACCTCAACGCGGGCCGGCTCGGCGACGACCCGATGGCGTACGTCGCCGCCATCGAGCCCTTCCACGGCAACACCGTGGCCGTCTACACGAAGGCGGAGGGCGGCGAGGGCTGGAACCGCGTCCTGCTGGACGTGTACGGCGACCCCAACGAGAACGGCGAGGGCCCCGGCCACCAGATCGTCTGCGCCGACTTCGACGGCGACGGCGACGAGGAGTTCCTGGTGGCGCTGCGCGGCCCGTGGCCGTGGCAGGGCGTCATGTACTACAAGGCGATCGACGCGGCCAACGGCGTCTGGGCGAAGTGGCGGGTCTCCGAGGAGTCCGTCGCCCGCATCGCCACCGCCGACTTCAACGGCGACGGCCGGCTGGACTTCGCGACCATCGCGTACTCCGTCCAGAACTACTACGTGGCCAAGGACGCCAAGCTCATGGTCTACCGCAACGAGATCGAGCAGTAGGCCCGCGCCCACGTCCCACCGGCCCGTCCACCGGCCCGTCCCACCGACCCGTCCCACCGGCCCGTCCCGCGACGCACTTCGCGCCGCCGCCGGGACCGCGCACCGCACGGCGGAGCACGGTCCCGGCGGCCGTCCCCTGACGAACCCTTCTTCCGAAAGAGCGACCCCTGTGGCCTCCTCGACGCCCTCCGAAGCCGCCAAGCGGGCGAAACTGCCCTCACTGACCGGCCTGCGGTTCTTCGCCGCCCTCCTCGTCTTCTTCTTCCACTCCTCCCTGACGGACTCCCCGATACCGCCGAACGCCCCGATCAACCCCTTCGCCGACGCCTCCCTCGCGGACGGCTACGCGACGGCCTTCGGCAAGGCCGGCTACCTCGGGGTCTCGTTCTTCTTCGTGCTGTCCGGCTTCGTACTGGCCTGGGCCTCGCGGCCCGGCGAGCGCGTCACGGCCTTCCTGCGCCGCCGACTGCTGAAGATCTTCCCCAACCACGTCGTCGTCTTCGCCGCCGCGATGATCCTCTTCGCCGGCTCCGCCGTCACCGGCGTCGCCGACTGGCTGCCGAACCTGCTCCTGATCCACACCTGGTTCCCGCAGGCGAGCATCAACCTGAGCGTGAACCCGCCGAGCTGGTCGCTGGGCAGCGAGCTGCTCTTCTACGTGCTCTTCCCGCTGCTGATCGTCCCGATCCGCAAGATCCGCGGCGCCGCCCTGTGGGTGTGGAGCGGCCTCATGGTCGTCGGCATGGTCGCCGTCCAGCTCGTCTCGACCTACGTCGTCCCCGACACCCCGAAGTCGGCCATCACCCCCGTCTCCGACATGCAGTTCTGGTTCGGCTACCTGCTCCCGCTGGGCCGCGTCTTCGAGTTCGCCCTCGGCATCCTGCTGGCCCGCGTCGTGCTGGCCGGACTCTGGCCGCGGCGCGTCGGCTTCGGCGCCGCCCTCGCCCTGACCGTGCTCGGCTACGCCGCCGCGCTCGTCGCCCCGTTCCAGTACGGATTCGTCGTCGCCACGATCGTGCCCGTCGCCGCGCTCATCGGGGCCACCGCCAACGCCGACGTCCAGGACCGCGCCACCTTCCTGCGCAGCCGGCCCATGGTCTGGCTCGGCGAGGTGTCCTTCGGGTTCTACCTCGTCCAGGGCGTCACGATCTTCTACCTGCGCTCGCTGCTGGGCGAGCAGACCTACAGCGTCCCCGTCGCCCTGCTGGTGATCGCCGGGTTCTTCTGCACCTCGCTGCTGGGCGGCTGGCTCCTCTTCCGCTTCGTCGAGATGCCGATGATGCGCCGCTTCGGCCGCGCCAAGCCCCGTACCCGGCAGGTCCCGGACCTGCTCGCCGCCCCCGTCGAGAGCCCGGAGAGCCCGGCCCCGGTCCCCGTCACGACCGGCGGCCGCACCGGCTGACCCCCTCCCGCCCTACCGCTCAGCGCCCCCGCCCGCGTCCGCATCCGCCGACGCGGGCTTCGGGCCGTCGTGCGCCGTACGGCCCGAGCCGGCGGTCAGGCTCGACAGCATGCGCAGCGCCGCGTCCGAGGGCGAGGACTCGGGGGCGCTGTAGAGCAGCATCCGGTGGTTGGTGCCGTCGGTGAGGTGCAGGTTCTCGAAGTCGAGGGTCAGCGGGCCGACGACCGGGTGGTGCAGCGTCTTCGTACCGACGGTGCAGTCCCGCACCGGGTGCTTGGACCACAGCGTCGCGAAGTCGGGGCTCTGCAGCATCAGCGAACCGATCAGCTCGGCCAGTGCCCGGTCCTCGGGATTGCGCCCCGCGACCAGGCGCAGCGCGGCCAGGGCGACGCGTGCCTCGCTCTTCCAGTCCGTGTACAGCTCCCGGGTGTGCGGGTCGAGGAACAGCATGCGCGTGAGGTTGGGGCGTACGGCCGGGTCGTCGGGGCTCGCCACGTCGAGGTGCCCGGCGAGGAGGGCGTGGCCCAGCGGGTTCCAGGCGAGCACGTTGTTGCGGCCGTCCAGTACGACGGCGGGAACCTGCGGCATCGCACCGATCAGCCGGCGCGTGGTGTCCCGGGCGTACTCGGGACGGGGCGACGCGGACCGCTTGGCACGCGGCGGCCGGGCGAGGTTGAGCAGATGGGCGTGCTCGTCCGGGGTCAGCCGCAGGGCGCGGGCCAGGGCGTCGAGCACGCTGTCCGAGGCGTTCGTGCTCTGCCCCTGCTCCAGGTGCGTGTAGTACGTGATGCTCACGCCGGCCAGCAGGGCGAGCTCCTCGCGCCGCAGGCCGGGCACGCGCCGGCGGGTGCCGTGGGAGGGCAGTCCGACGTCCTCGGGCTGGAGCTGGGCCCGTCGGGTGCGGAGGAATTCGCCCAGGGCGGTGGGTGTGTCCATGCCGTCCAGTGTGCCGGGGGAGGGCGCGGAGCGCTGCCCGTGAAGGTGGCCCTGGCAGTGCTAGCTTGCCCGGCGCCAGCACAACCAGGGGGCTGGGTAACCCCTTCCGACCGGTCCAGAGTCGATCCCGCAACACCTTGTTGCGGTGATCGAGAGGAAGTGTCGCGATGTCGGTTGTCGAGGGAGCACGTGCCGATGCGGGTACGGGGGTGGGGGAGGGGCCGGTCCGTCTGGACGGGCGTCTGAAGCTGGTGCTTGTGGTGCTGCTGGTGGCGCAGTTCATGCTGGCGGTTGATTTCTCGATTCTGAATGTGGCGTTGCCGGTGATCGGTGACGGGCT
>NZ_JBHXNP010000173.1:0-10209 GCF_042719495.1 Streptomyces sp. NPDC058525 | reverse complement strand
AGGTGCAGATCGATGAAGAGGAGATCGGGCTCGCCCTCCGCGCGCCGGACGACATGATCGTCCCAGACCTTCTCCGCGAGTGTCCTACCCATCGCTTTCCCTCCGGCCGGCCGGTTGTGCCGGCGCTTCATAGAGATCTTGTGCGCCGTGCCGTCCGTACCCCACGTCCCGGACGACGGCTCGGACCCAGTGGTTCGTGGACCCGCACATACAGACTCGCTGTTTCTTGGAAAAATTGAACTTGCGTTTCACAGTGTGAGACGCGAATATCGTTTCATGGACAACTCTAGCGGCGTCGGCGTTCTCGACAAGGCAGCTCTGGTACTGAGCGCACTGGAGTCCGGTCCGGCCACCCTCGCCGGGCTGGTCGCGGCGACAGGGCTCGCACGACCCACGGCACATCGCCTTGCCGTGGCTTTGGAACACCACCGGATGGTGGCGAGGGACATGCAGGGCCGGTTCATCCTCGGCCCGCGGCTGGCGGAGCTCGCCGCCGCGGCCGGCGAGGACCGTCTGCTGGCCACGGCGGGACCGGTACTCACCCACCTCCGCGACGTGACGGGCGAGAGCGCGCAGCTCTACCGCCGTCAGGGAGACATGCGCATCTGCGTGGCGGCCGCGGAGCGGCTGTCGGGCCTGCGGGACACCGTCCCGGTGGGCTCCACGCTCCCGATGAAGGCCGGCTCGGCCGCGCAGATCCTGATGGCCTGGGAGGAGCCCGAGCGGCTCCACCGCGGTCTGCAGGGCGCGCGCTTCACGGCGACGGCGCTCTCGGGCGTACGGCGCCGCGGCTGGGCGCAGTCCATCGGTGAGCGGGAGCCCGGCGTGGCCTCCGTCTCGGCGCCCGTGCGCGGGCCGTCGAACCGGGTGGTGGCCTCCGTGTCGGTCTCCGGGCCGATCGAGCGTCTGACCCGCCACCCGGGCCGGATGCACGCCCAGGCCGTCATCGACGCGGCCGCCCGCCTCACGGAGGCCCTGCGCCGCTCCGGCTGACCTTTTCCCTCTTTGCCCACACCCCCGGGCCCGGGGGCGCGTACGACGCCGCACACGTCCGAACACGCGCCTCCGGGCCCGTACTTACGAGGGGCCCGGATGTGGGCGGACATGACGAAGAGGCCCTCCGCGATGAACGCGGAGGGCCTCTTTCGTGCGTACCCCCGACCGGATTCGAACCGGCGCTACCGCCTTGAGAGGGCGGCGTGCTAGGCCGCTACACAACGGGGGCAAGCCTTGCAACTTTCGCTGCACTGCGCTGGGCTACCAGGACTCGAACCTAGAACAAAGGAACCAGAAACCTTCGTGTTGCCAATTACACCATAGCCCAAAGTGGTCTATACCAGACCAACAGTACCCCCGACCGGATTCGAACCGGCGCTACCGCCTTGAGAGGGCGGCGTGCTAGGCCGCTACACAACGGGGGCCCTAGCGATCCTGCATCAAGACGTACGGGAGCTACCCAGGACACCTCACGGGAAGGATCTGTACCCCCGACCGGATTCGAACCGGCGCTACCGCCTTGAGAGGGCGGCGTGCTAGGCCGCTACACAACGGGGGCTAAGCACTGCGTTACTGCTGCACTGCGCTGGGGTACCAGGACTCGAACCTAGAATAAGGGAACCAGAAACCCTCGTGTTGCCAATTACACTATACCCCACCAAAAGTCAACCCCCTGCGGGGTTTTCTTTCGAGTGGCGCCCCCGTCCGGCCTTTCGGCCCGCTCGGGCGGCGCAGAAAGAACATTACCGGATGCCTGACCGTGCTCCAAAACGGGTATCGGCGGCCAGCAGCTCGGGCAGCAGGTCAAGGCCCTCGATACGGTGCACGCCGGCGGGCCCCTCCCCCCGGCCGCCGTCGCGGTCGAGCCAGATGGCGAGCAGCCCGGCGTCACGGGCCCCGCGCGCGTCGATCTCCGGCTGGTCCCCCACGTACGCCACCTCGCCCGGCGGCAGCCCCAGCGCCTCGCACGCGGCGAGGAAGGCGCCCGCCTCGGGCTTGCTGATCCCGAGCTCCACGGCGCAGACCAGCACTTCGAAGCGGTCGCGCAGGCCGAGGTCGCGCAGCTTGGGGTCCTGGTTGGCGGTGGAGGAGTTGGTGAGCACCCCGTGCCGGTATCCGGCCGCGAGGGCGTCGAGGGCGGGCACGACGTCGGGGAAGACGACCCAGGCGGCCTTGTAGTGCGTGACGTACTGGTCGAACCAGGCGTCGGCCTGCCCGTCGGTCATCCCGGGCCGCTCCAGGAACTCCCGCACCCGGTCCCGCCGCTGCCCCTGGAAGGTGCCCTCGCCCCCGGCGAAGCGCGCCCAGTGCCGGTCGGTGATCTGCCGCCACAGCGCGAGGGCCTGCGCGGGGGTCCCGTACCGCTCCGCGATCCGCTCGGCCTCCAGATGCCGTGAGAGCCCGGCGGCATCGGCCCCCGTGTAGTCGAAGAGGGTGTCGTCGATGTCCCAGAGCACGGCACGGATCGGCATGGAGCCGAGCCTACGCGGTGGCCTCGCGCCGCGCGGGCACGACGAAGAAGTCGGTGAGAAAGCAGGTCACACCGCCGTCCGCGTCCCGTCCGGTCCAGGTCGGATACACACCGTCGCCCCAGCCCGACTGGAAGACCGCCGCCTGCCGGCCGCCGGGGCCGGTGATCACGTACGGACCGGGAGACCGGTACCCGTCGGCGAGGAACGGGGCGCGCAGCAGCTCCCTGGTGGCCTCGCGGTCGGCGAAGTGCGGCCCGGCGGCCGCGTCGTGGAACGAGCCGACGCCCGCGTCCACGCCGTAGCCGTAGAACTCCTCCGGGCCCAGGTCGCCCGCGCACTGCGCCCCGCTGAGCGCCGGCTCCCAGGACACCGTCGGCGCCTGCGTGATCACGAGCCGCACGGCGGCGAGATCCTGATGGGGCGACGCCTGCGCGGGCTCGTCGGCCGGGTGCCAGGTGACGAGTGCCGCTTCCAGCCGGTAGCGCCCCGGGCTCACCTGATCGCGGAACGGAGGAGTCCCCGGCGTCAGGCCCAGATAGGCCATGGGGTCGCAGGCCACCAGCCGCCCGCTCGGCAGCCACAGCGTGCCCCCGTCGACCACGGACAGGGTCCCGAGGTCCCCGTCGTCGCGGAAGGCGTTGCCCGGCGTGAAGTGCCAGGAGTAGTCGGGAGCGGTCAGCGGCACAGCGGGTCCTTCCGGATGGGGGCGGGAACGCCGGAAGGGGCGGTCGCCTGGTGGCGGCCGCCCCTTCCAGGGGTGCGGGATCAGGCGGCGAGCTTGGCCAGGGTCGCGTCGATGCGGGACAGGGAGCGGTCCTTGCCCAGGATCTCGAGGGACTCGAACAGCGGCAGGCCGACCGTCCGGCCGGTCACGGCCACGCGGACCGGGGCCTGGGCCTTGCCGAGCTTGAGGCCGTGGGCCTCTCCGGCGGTCAGGACGGCCTGCTTGAGGGACTCGGGGTCCGACCAGTCGGCGTTCGCGAGGTTCTCGCGGGCCGTCGTGAGCAGGGCCGCGGGCTCGCCCTTCATCGCCTTGTCCCACGAGGCCTGGTCCTCGACCGGCTCCTTCAGGAACAGGAAGTCGACGTTGGCCGTGATGTCCGACAGGACGGTGACGCGGGTCTGGGCGTACGGGGCGATGCGCTCCCAGGCCGCGGCGTCGAAGTCCTCGGGCGCCCAGTTGGCGTGCGGGGCCTGGAGCCACGGGGCGCAGGCGTCCGCGAAGGCCTTCGGGTCGAGCAGGCGGATGTGGTCGCCGTTGATCGACTCGGCCTTCTTGAGGTCGAAGCGCGCCGGGTTGGCGTTGACCCCGTCGATGTCGAACTTCGCCACCATCTCCTCGATGGAGAAGACGTCCTGGTCCTTGGAGAAGGACCAGCCGAGGAGCGAGAGGTAGTTCAGCAGGCCCTCGGGGAGGAAGCCGCGCTCGCGGTACAGGTTGAGCGAGGCCTCGGGGTCGCGCTTGGAGAGCTTCTTGTTGCCCTCGCCCATGACGTACGGCAGGTGGCCGAAGGCGGGGGTGGTCTTGGCGACGCCCAGCTCGATCAGCGCCTTGTACAGGGCGATCTGGCGGGGGGTCGACGAGAGGAGGTCCTCGCCGCGCAGGACGTGCGTGATCTCCATCAGCGCGTCGTCCACCGGGTTGACCAGGGTGTAGAGCGGGGCGCCGTTGGCCCGGACGATGCCGAAGTCCGGCACGTTCTCCGGGGTGAAGGTCAGCTCGCCGCGGACCAGGTCGGTGAAGGTGATGGGCTCGTCGGGCATCCGGAAGCGGACGATCGAGCTGCGGTGCTCGCCCTGGTAGGCCTCGACCTGCACGGTGGTGAGCTCGCGGCAGTGGCCGTCGTAGCCGGAGGGCTTGCCGGCGGCGCGGGCGGCCGCGCGGCGCGCGTCGAGCTCCTCGGTGGTGCAGTAGCAGTGGTAGGCGTAGCCGCCGTCCAGGAGCTTCTGCGCGACGTCCTTGTAGATGTCCATGCGCTCGGACTGGCGGTACGGGGCGTGCGGGCCGCCGACCTCGGGGCCCTCGTCCCAGCTGAAGCCGAGCCAGCGCATCGAGTCGAGCAGCTGGCCGTAGGACTCCTCGGAGTCGCGGGCCGCGTCGGTGTCCTCGATGCGGAAGACGAACGTACCGCCGTGGTGGCGGGCGAACGCCCAGTTGAACAGGGCGGTGCGGACCAGGCCCACGTGGGGGTTGCCGGTCGGGGAGGGACAAAAACGTACGCGGGGGGAGTTCGCGTTAGCCACGCTTGATCACCTTGTTGGTGAGAGTGCCGATGCCTTCGATGGTGACGGCGACCTCGTCGCCGACGTTCAGGGGGCCGACTCCGGCCGGGGTCCCCGTGAGGATGACGTCGCCCGGGAGCAGCGTCATGGCCTCGGTGATGTGGACGATCAGATCCTCGATGGAGCGGACCATGTCGCTGGTGCGGCCGAGCTGGCGCTGTTCGCCGTTGACCGTGCACTGGATGGTCAGGTCGGCCGGGTCCAGGTCGGTCTCGATCCAGGGGCCGAGGGGGCAGGCGCTGTCGAAGCCCTTGGCCCGGGCCCACTGCTTCTCCCGCTGCTGGACGTCGCGCGCGGTGACGTCGTTGGCGCAGGTGTAGCCGAGGATCACGTCCTTGACGCGCTCCTTCGGGACCTCGCGGCACATGCGTCCGATGACCACGGCGAGCTCCGCCTCGTGGTGGACGTCCTGGGAGAAGGAGGGGTAGGTGATCGGGTCGCCCGGGCCGACCACCGAGGTGGAGGGCTTGAAGAAGGTGATGGGGGCGTCCGGGACCTCGTTGCCGAGCTCCGCCGCGTGCTCCGCGTAGTTGCGGCCGATGGCCACGACCTTGTTCGGGAGCACGGGCGGCAGCAGGCGCACCTTGCTCAGCGGGACCTTCGTGCCGGAGAGCTCGAAGTCCGCGAACGGGATGCCCTTGATGATGTCGAGGACGAGCTCGCCTTCGGCGCCGGGGGCGGCATCGCCCTCGACCGCGCCGAAGGCGACATTGCCGTCGATCGAGAACCTGGCGATGCGCACGTGTTGCGTCTGCCCCTCTGTATGTCCGCTGGCTGGAGTCTGCGGCTCCAGGCTAACGCGGTCGGCAGGGGCGCTTCGCCCTCATTTGCCGGGGCTACTGCGCGGCGGCGGCCTCCGGGGCCTCCATCAGGATGGTGCGCCGGGGGTTGGCGGTCTGCGTCGGCAGCTCGACGGCGTGCTCCGGGGTGGCCGGGGCCGCCTGCAGGTCCTCGGCGTCCTTGAGGTGCGCGAGGGTGGTGCGGCGGGGGTTGGCTATGTTGCGGAACATCGTCGTCGTCTTCATCGGGGTTCGGGGTCCTCGGGTTCGATCTGGATGTCGGTTGTGGCACGCGCCGGCCTCGGCGCCAACCCTTTAAGGGGTAAGGCTAAACATCCGAATCCCTCACGGAACCGGGAAGTAATGGCCATGGCCGTGTGAGTTTGCTCACCAGCGACCAGGCATTACCGGCATAACGGACAGTCAACTCCGCACCACGAAACGGACATTGCGCCACTGAATGCGCCATTCCGCTCCTGATCATGGCGACTGGGACACCTTGCCAGTCACCGTGTTTGCATGGTGTAAGTCCGGTTTCTCCCGAAAGCAGTCCCACATCCTGTAGCACCCCTGTCACAAGCCGTCACCGACTCCCCGGGCGGGCGCTCGCACCTTGTTGGAGATCCTCCACTGTGCTGGAATTCGCGGGACCGCCGCGGGAATCAGCCGGCGCGCAGGTGGCGCGACACAGCGCCGAGCGCGGCGGCAACGAGAGGGAGACGCGCCGGTCACCGACGACCACCATGGGGCCGTTAGTGCCCCACGACTCGACACCGTCCCACCGGTCGCCCGGCGGGACGCCTGGTCCAGAGGTTGCGACGCTAGTGCAGGGACGATTCAAGAGGGATGGCAAGGGGTCTCCCCAGGCCCGCCAGGGCCGAGGGGAAGCCGCGGCTGACCAGGAGCCCCGCGGCGGGACCGACCGTGGCTCCTCGCCCCAGCACGCCCAGAACCGCGGGCCGGCTGTCGAAGGCGGTGGTCCCGACGTCTCCGCCTCGGTGAAGGCGCGGGCGAAGGGCCGCGGCACGCCCGTCAAGGCCCAGGCCGGGGCGGTCGAGCAGGACGTGGCGATACCGAAGGCCCCCAGTGGGCCCGGTTCCCGCCTCGCCATGCAGAACTGGCGCATCAGCACGCGACTGGTGTCGCTGCTGACCCTGCCCGTCGTCGCCGCCACCACGCTCGGTGGCGTCCGTATCAACGACTCGCTCAACGACATCGCGCAGCTGGAGCACATGCAGCTGCTGACGACCATGACCCGGCAGGCCACCAACCTGGCCGCCGCGCTCCAGGAGGAGCGCGACAAGTCCGCGGGTCCGCTGTCCGCCGACAAGTCCGGCAAGGTCAACAGCACCGTCAAGGGCGTCCGCGAGCACACCGACGCCGCCGCCGAGGCCTTCGCCCGTGCGACCGACACGGTCGACAGCACGGAGGACAAGGACGAGACGCTCAAGTCGATCCGCAACAACATCCTGCAGATCGGCCGCCAGCTCACCCTCATCGAGGACATCCGCAGCAAGGCGTACGCGAACGGCGCCCAGCAGACCGTCACCGAGTACAACAGCCTCATCGTCTCGCTGCTCTCGCTCTCCCAGGACATGGCGCAGGCCACCTCCAGCCCGGAGATGATCAAGCGCACGCGCGCCCTGTCGGCGTTCTCCGCCGCCAAGGAGTACGCGTCCGTCCAGCGCGCGATCATCGCCGCCTCGCTCCCCGACAGCAACGAGCGGCAGGGCGAGCTGAAGGAGAACGACCGTCTGTACGCGCTCTCCGCGCTCAAGGGCGAGCAGCAGTCGAAGAAGACCTTCGAGCTGGTCTACCAGGGCAAGTCCGAGGAGCTCCTCGCGTCCCTCGGCGACGGCAACACCGAGATCGGCACCGCCGACCACTACGCGCGCCGCGTGCTGAGCACCAAGGACCAGTTCCTCAAGGAGAAGAACCGGTCCTGGATGGACTGGTACGACGCCGACGACGTCAAGCTCCAGGCGATGGGCCGCATCGAGCTGTCGCTGCTCGAGGACATGGAGCAGAAGGCCCGCGAGCTCAAGAACGAGTCGCAGCAGGACGCCATCATCAACGGTGCGCTGATCCTCCTCGTGCTCGGCGTCTCCCTCGTCGGCGCCTTCGTCATGGCCCGCTCGATGATCCGCTCGCTGCGCCGCCTCCAGGACACCGCGACCCGCGTGGCCCAGGACCGCCTCCCCGAGCTCGTCAAGCAGCTGTCCGAGTCCGACCCGCAGGACGTGGACACGTCCGTGGAGTCGGTCGGCCTGCACACCCGCGACGAGATCGGCCAGGTGGCCGCGGCCTTCGACGACGTGCACCGCGAGGCCGTCCGCCTCGCCGCCGAGCAGGCCCTCCTGCGGGGCAACGTCAACGCGATGTTCACCAACCTCTCGCGCCGCTCCCAGGGCCTCATCCAGCGTCAGCTCTCGCTCATCTCCGAGCTGGAGTCGCGCGAGGCCGACCCGGACCAGCTGTCCTCGCTCTTCAAGCTCGACCACCTCGCGACCCGCATGCGCCGTAACGGCGAAAACCTCCTCGTCCTCGCGGGCGAGGAGCCGGGCCGCCGGTGGACCCGCCCCGTCCCGCTCGTCGACGTGCTCCGTGCCGCCGCGTCCGAGGTGGAGCAGTACGAGCGCATCGAGCTGGCGGCGGTGCCCGGCACCGATGTCGCCGGCCGCGTCGTCAACGACCTCGTGCACCTCCTCGCCGAGCTGCTGGAGAACGCCACCTCGTTCTCCTCCCCGCAGACCAAGGTCAAGGTCACCGGCCACGCGCTGCCCGACGGCCGCGTGCTGGTCGAGATCCACGACACCGGCATCGGCCTCTCCCCCGAGGACCTCGCCGCGATCAACGAGCGGCTCGCGTCGCCGCCGACCGTGGACGTCTCCGTCTCCCGCCGCATGGGCCTGTTCGTGGTCGGCCGCCTGTCCCTGCGACACGGCATCCGCATCCAGCTGCGCCCCTCCGACTCGGGCGGTACGACGGCCCTCGTCATGCTGCCGGTGGACGTCGCCCAGGGCGGCAAGAAGCCCGGTGGCCAGGGTCCCGGTCCGCAGGGCGGCCCCGGCGGCGGTCAGGGCGGACCCGGCGGGCAGGCTTCCGTGCCCGGCGCGGCCTCCCGTCCCCCGGTGGGCGCGGCTCCGCAGCGCGGCCAGGTCGCCCCGGGCGGCCAGCGCGCCGCCCTGCCCGGCCGCGACGGCTCCCAGGGCCAGCAGCGCCCGCAGGGTGCGCAGAACCAGCAGAACCAGCAGAACCAGCAGGCCCCGCTGAACCAGCAGGGCTCCCAGGGCGGTTGGTCGCCGCAGCAGGGCGGCCCGGTCGCTCCGGGTGCCCGCCCGCAGCAGGGTGCGACCACCAGCGGGCAGGGCCAGGCCGGCTTCGGCTCCGGTGCGCCGCTGGCGGGCCGCGGTCCGCAGGCCCGTCCGGCCGCCGCGCCCACCGCGTCCGGCCAGTCCGGCTTCCCGCAGGGCAACGGCTTCGAGCGTCCGCAGCAGCCCCAGCAGCCCCAGCAGCCCCAGCAGCAGCAGGCCCAGCCGCCGCAGCAGCAGCCGGCCGCCCCCGCGGCGCCCGCCTCGCGCGGCGCCCGGCCGCAGCTGCCGCCGCGCGGTGGCGCCCCGCGGCCCGAGCTCCCCGGTCCGCAGACCACCAGCTGGGGCGCCGACCAGGCCCGTGGCCACGACGAGCTCTCGGGCCCCGGCTCGACGGCCGAGTTCGCCCGCCCGGACTTCAACGCCCCGATGCCCCAGGCCAACGCCGGCGGCAACAGCACGACCGGGCAGTTCGAGCGTCCGGACGTACGCGGCCCCGTGGA
Source organism: Streptomyces sp. NPDC058525 (assembly GCF_042719495.1). Classification (NCBI taxonomy): domain Bacteria; kingdom Bacillati; phylum Actinomycetota; class Actinomycetes; order Kitasatosporales; family Streptomycetaceae; genus Streptomyces; species Streptomyces sp. NPDC058525. Next base: position 865 of record NZ_JBHXNP010000173.1, on the reverse strand, counting down.
CCCGTCCGCGACCGGCCAGTTCGCCCGCCCGGGCACCTACCAGCCCACCGGTCAGCCCCAGCGGCCCGGCGGTCCCGGCGTCGGCGGCTTCCCCCGCCAGCCCCAGGCCCCGCAGCAGCCGCAGCCGCAGCAGTTCCAGCAGCCCCAGGCTCCGCAGCAGCAGGCCGGCGGCTACGCCCCGGCGCCGCAGCGTGCCGAGGCTCCCGGTCTGCCGCAGGGCCACCGGCCCGAGGCGCTGCCCCCGGCGCAGAGCTCCGGCGACGCCCGCAGCCCCATCTTCGACACCCTGGAGTCGAACTGGTTCCGCGAGGAGGGGCAGCAGCCCGCCGCGCAGGCACCTTCCGTACCGCAGCAGCCGCAGCAGTCCGCCCCGGCGGTCCCTGCTCCGCAGCAGCTGCCGCAGCGCGGCCAGGCGCCGGCCGAGTCCGCCACCGCGGCGACCGGCGCCACGCCGACCGTCAGCTGGCGGTCCTCTCCGAACGACGAGCTGATGCGGCAGGCCGAGCGGGTTCGCCAGCCCGCCGCAGGCGGCATCACCACGTCGGGGCTGCCCCGCCGGGTCCCGCGGGCGAACCTCGTGGCCGGCACCGCGCAGCAGCAGGCCGAGGCGCAGGCCGGTCCGCAGGTCTCGAGGGCACCGGACGACGTCCGCGGCCGTCTGACCAACCTGAGGCGCGGTATCCAGCAGGGTCGTCAGGCCGGCAACAGCGGCCCGGCTACCGGCAGTTACCACATCGACCCCACTTACCAGCAGGAGCGATAGTTGAGTTCGATGAGCCAGGCGGCACAGAACCTGAACTGGTTGATCACCAACTTCGTGGACAACACCCCTGGGGTGTCCCACACCGTGGTGGTCTCCGCCGAC
>NZ_JBHXNP010000172.1:0-10271 GCF_042719495.1 Streptomyces sp. NPDC058525 | reverse complement strand
GGCTGTCGAGAGCACGCTGTAGTCACACGAACGGTCAACCGATCAGAGCGCCGTAACGCAACGTCATACGACCACAAGAAGTGGATCAGAGCCGTGAATCTTCCCCAACCGCGGCCAGATATCTCCCCGCTGTTGGTGGGCGGGTCAGCGCAAGGGGATCACCCCTTGTCCGCTGGTGGCCTGGTTGAGCCGGAAGGAATCACCCTGGGTGACCACGACATGAGCGTGGTGGAGGAGCCGGTCGACGGTGGCCGTGGCCAGGGTCTTGGGCATGATCTCGTCGAATCCCGAGGGGTGGAGGTTGCTCGAGACGGCCAGCGCCCGCCGTTCATATGCGGCATCGACCAGCCGGTAGAAGCCCTCGGCGGCGTCTGGGGAGACGGGCAGCAGCCCGATGTCGTCGACGATGATCAGGTCGGTCCGGATCAGCCGGGACATCGCCCGGGCCAGGGAATCGTCGGCGCGGTGGCGGCGGACGAGTGCTCCGAGATCCTCGATGGTGAACCAGGCGACCGTCATGCCGGCTTCGATCGCGGCCTGGCCGAGGGCCTCGGTGAAGTGGCTCTTGCCCGTGCCGGAGGGCCCGCAGATGCAGAGATTCTCCTTGCGGGTGACCCACTCGAGCATCTTCAGCGAGTCCTGGGTCGGCCGCGGGATCGAGGAGGCGGTCTCGTCCCAGTCGCCGAAGGTCTTTCCTGCGGGGAAGCCGGCCCGCTTGCGTCGAGTACGGAGGTTCGCGGCGTCCCGGCCGGCGGCCTCCTCGGAAAGCAGGACGCGGACGACCTCGGCCGGGTCCCATCGCTGGGCCTTCGCGGTGGGGATCAGGTCGGTCAACGCCCGCCGGATGTGCGGGAGTTTCAGCCGCTTGGTGAGCTCGATGGCCTCGGCGAGGGGGTCGCCGTGGGTGCCGGTGACGGTGCGGATCGGGGTGGCCATCAGTGCTCTTCCTTCTCATCGGCGATGCCGAACTTCGACCAGGCAGAGGTGCCCGGCTGCAGGCTGTGATCTTCGGAGGCCCGGGTGGGCTCAACCGTCTCGAGGCCGGACTGGTAGGTAAGGATGCGGATCAGGTCGTTCTCCGCGAACCGTCCGGCGATCGCCGCGGTCCCAAGGGCCCGGTCGACATCGGCGACGGAGTGGAGCTTGGCCAGGGCGACGGCCTCGGCCATCTTCGGCTTGATCCTGCGGGCTCCGGCGGCCCCGGCCTCGATCAGCCAGGACGCCGCCCCGGGACCGAGGGCAAGGAAGGCGGCCTCCTCGGCGGAGTTCGCCCGAGGGGTGCGGTCCGCTTCCTTGTTCTCTCTGGGCGGGTAGTGCTCGTCCTTGATCGCCGGGTTTCCGGGAGTCGAGCGGTCGTGGCGGGCTACCTCGGCCGGCCCGTCCTCGCCGACGGCGGTGACGATCAGTTCGTCCCCGTTGAAGCGGGCCCAGACGCGGGTGTCGACCAGCTGGTGCGGAACCGAGTACCGAACCCCTTCGACCGAGATGGTGGCGTCCCAGTTCACCCGCCGGGTGGTGCCGAACGCGACCGCGAACGGCTCCTTCGGCAGCGGATGCAGGCGCTGGCGTTCCTCCGCGAGGACCTCGGCGGGCTTGCGCCGGGTGGCCCGGTGGACGCGGTTGTTGACCTCGTCGCAGAAGTCCCGGCAGGCCGCCTCGAGGTGTCCGAAGGTCGGGTACTGCTCGAGGAGATTGGCGTTGGTGGGCACCAGGTCGGCCTTCGCGATCCGCACCGTCGCCTCCGATCCGCCCTTGGTTTCCGGGTCGGCCGGCAGGCAAGTACGGATCGTCAGCCCGTAGTGCCGGGCCACCTCGACGATCTCCGGGTTGCGGACCGCGATGTTCGCGACGTGCGTCGTCGTGACCGTCTTCTCGTTGTCGGTCAGCGCATAGGCCGGCACCCCTCCTATTCGCCGCAACGTGGCATCGAGGCAGGCCACGATCGTCGGCAGTGTCTTGTCGAACACCGGAATGACGACCCGGAAACGGGACCAGGCCAGCCACGCGCACCACAACTGCGTCTGCCGCCCGCCGATCTTCGGACCGTGACCCCAGTCCCACTGCAGCCACAGACCCGGCTCGGTGATCCACGGCCGATAGACCCGCCGCGATCCGGCCCGCAGGCTCGCCTTGACCTCTGCGACCACCCGCCGCGTGGTCCTCTCTCCTCCTGTGAAGCCCATCGCCGTGATCCGCCGGTGCACCACATCGGCCCGGATCCGGCCGTGGGAGTTCACCACCAGTTCCTCGATCTTCGACAGGTACTCGTCGATCGGGCGGGCCCGGTGCTGCCTCGCCGTCGGGCTCGCGCCCTCGGCCCGCATCTGCACATACCGGGCCACCGTGTGGTGGTCGCAGCCGGCCAGCTCGGCCGCCGCTCGGTAACTCCCCGTGAGGTCGTATGCCTCCAGGATCTCCATGATCTCCCTGCTGTTCTTCACACCGGCCAGCTTTGCCGACCGGCATCGGTCCAGGTCCGGGGAGATATATGGCCGTCCGTGGGGAAACCCTTGGCCATGAGTGGGGCGCTAAGTGGCCGCCTACGGGGAGTATCTACTGACCGCCGTCACTCCACCAGGTCCCCGCTGACCAGCACGTTCGAAGATGGCGAAGACTCCCTGCACCTGCAACGCGCAGGCCCGGCGCGCCCTCACTGCACCTGTTCTCTCTCGCCACACGCCGCCAACCAGACGAAGGACGACCGCATGGTCCATGGCATCCAACCCGAACCACCGTTCACTCTCAGCGGTGTCGAGCTGACTCGGCACCCGGAGCGCAGCATCCGCGTCAGCCGTATCGCGACCGCATTCGGTGTCCTCGGCGTAACCGCCCTGCTCGGGGCGCTGGGAGCCACGGTCACCAGTGCCATCTATCTGTCGGTGACCAAGTCTCGCGACTGGCACGACATGTTGGACTGGTGGGACGTGAGGATGGCGCTCGTAGCCCTGCTCCCCGCAGCCTTCTACACCTGGCGCTGGAACCGCATCAGGGCCGTGTGGACCTTCCGCGGGTATCACCTGGGAGCCGAGGAACTGTACATCCGCACCGGACTGTTGAACCGTAGCCTCACTGTCCTGGCCTACGCCCGGATACAGGAGGTGAATGTCTCCTCCGGCCCCATCCAGCGCCGCTTCCGCCTTGCCACCGTCGCCATCAGCAGTGCGGCCGGCCGCGAGGCCGTCGAAGACGTTGATCCGCAGACGGCGTATGACCTGCGCGACCGGCTCACCGAGCTCGCCCGTGAGCGGAGGCTGCCCGTATGACCCATCCGCTCCAAGGCCGACTCCACCCTGTCACGCCGTTGAGACGGAGCTGGGCCGTTCTTGTCGCGATGGCAACCCTGGCCTACGGCCAGCGCGACCTGTTCAGTGTCGGAACCTCCGGCACCAAGGGAGCGATCGACATCTCCGTGTGGGCAGCCTGTGCCATCGTGGCAGCATTCATCGGAGGGGTTGTCAGCCTGTTCGTCGCTGCCTGGCGGCACAGCCACTACAGCCTCGAAGGCGACACCCTTGGATACCGCAGCGGTCTGTTGTTGAAGGTCCGGCGTCATTGCGACCTCGACCACGTACAGAGCGTCGACATCGTCCGGCCGTTTCTCGGCCGGCTCATCGGCGTCTGCACTCTCCGCGTCGTGATGTCCGGCACGACGATGACTCTGTCCTACCTCACCCTCAACCAGGCACGCACGCTAAAGGCCCGCATCCTCGCCGAGGACGCCGGCGAGGAGAAGCTCTACGGGGTGAAGGCGAAGGACCTGGTGCTCTCTCTCCTTCTAGACATCCGCACTAACATCTGGTCTCTCACCCTCGTCACGTTCGGTGTCCTTCCGTATGTCCTTTCCGGTGAACTGCTCACGCTCTCCACCCTGATCGCCTTCGCTCCCAAGGTCTGGCGGCTGAGCGGCAAACGGCTCTTCGTCTACACCGGATGGTCCGTCACCCGCACCGCCGAGGGCAGCTACCGCACCGACTACGGCATGTTCGACACGCAGCAGTACACCTACCGGGATTCCCGCGTCGCCTCCATCGAGATCCACCAGCCGTTCCTGTGGCGGAGGCTCGACTGGGTCAAGGTCAAGGTCGCCGTCGCTGGCGCCGCTGCCCCCGGCCTCCTGGTACCCGTCTGCCCCCGCGCTGTCGCCGAGAAGATGGTCATCCACCTCCTCGGCCCCGGCGCCGTACCTCACCCGAACGAACCAATCCCTGCACCCCTCGAAGCACGGAAGGTCACGCCCTTCCACAAAGCGCTCGGGTACCGCCTCGACAACGGGTACTTCACCGCCTGGCGAGGCTTCTTCCTCCGCAACGTCACGACGGTGGCCCCCGTCGGCCGGATCCAATCCGTCTCCGTCGAGCAAGGCCCGTGGCAGCGCCGGTTCGCTCTCACGAGCGTCCACGCACACATGGCCGGTGACAACAGCGTGGCGGCCGACCACCGGACCAATGCCGAATCGGCTGACATGGCATACCGCCTCTACGAGCAGTCGATGTACTGCACCGAAACCAAGCCGGGTCATCGAGCAGGGCTGGTGGGCCCCGACCGATAGACGATGTCACTGAGCCACTGCTACCTCACGCGGGTACCGCCCACACGGCGGTCCTCCACCGCTGGGTTTCGACGGCTGCGGCCTGGACCTTGCCAGCGACCCGCCACCCGCTACGACGTGGGCAAAACCGTCCGACGCCCCGAGAGCATCATCGAACGCGACCGGACCAGACCACAAAGCACAAGCTGACGGCTCCTACTACAAGGCAACTCAGAACACCGGCACCTACGACTACACGACCATCGAAGACCACGACGTCGTCGTGCGCAGAAGCGTGTCGGTAGAGGAGCGCATAGCTCAGCCGTCGTTCCTGTGGGTCGACGATCACCAACGACATCACGGTCCGAGTCATCCGGCCAAGCGCAGCAGACCAGACGCCGCGCGTTGAGCGGTTGCGCTGCACGGTCGAGCCCGTCGATGCCGAGCTACACCGGCGACCCGCACAACAGAATTCGGCTGAAGATCGGATCCGACGAGGAAGGCGCGGACGCAGGAAGCCTGAGCAGTCTCTTCTCGAACGGCGGCCAGCAATTGTACCGGGACCAGATCACAATCCTCGTGCCGGACGGCAGCATCCAGCCGTAGCTGAGCGGGGCCTACCTGCGTGTGCAGGCAGTGTTCCCGCGAACTTTCCCCGCCCCCGCCTACTGAGCATGATGATGCTCGCCGGGCGGGGTTCTCCCCTTTCCTGCGTGATTAGCGGAGCTGATCCGGTCTGGTCTTCGAAAGACCACGTCCGCGTCAGGAGTGCAGCCCTGAGCCAGACTCCCGGGGGCACTGAACCCTGACAGACGGAGCACATGCGCCGCGACTGCGTTCCGGACTGGGGGCGCTCGGCGGGTGTCGCCCTGGTGACCGGCGGCACCTTCACCACGCCCGGGCCGGGCACCTTCTTCAACGGATCTGGACTACGTGGACACGTCGAACCTGTACCGGTCCAGACAGCTGAACAGAGACGCACGGAGACCAACGATGGCGCCGTAGCGCCGCGACCAAGCACGGACCTCAGGAGAACTCGCCATCATGAGCTTCCTCAGCAGCATCAACTTCATCGAGACCGAAGAGCAGGAGCGCGCCCGGCTGGCCCAGGCCCCCGAAGGCTCACTGAACCACTACCTGTCCACCCTGCCCGTGACCATCGACGAGTGGGCCAAGGACCTGCTCGTCGAACTGCCCTGGCAGCAGCCGCACGCTGACCGGTCCTACCGCCTCGTCGTCGTTCCGATCGAGTTCCGCGAGGACACGCTGCCCGAGGGGGTCGAGGTGGAGCGGCTGCCGCGCAAGCTCCACTCCGGCTCCTGGATGTGTGCCGTGGTGTTCTCCGACCACCCGGGCTACCCGGCCGGCGGTTTCCGCATCGCGGTTCCGGACGCCCAGATCGCCCGAGGCCGGAAGGTCGACCTCGTCGGGGCGCTGGCCTCGTTGCCGTGCGTGTCCGGCGGTACTCCGCACGCTCCGGAGCCGCTGTGCGGCTCGTGTGGAGACTCCGGCCTGATCACCCTCTATGACCGGTCCACGGACGGGGTCACCGGGCGCAGTCGGTGCGACAACGCGCGGTGTGTGGCACGAACCGAGGAGCGCGTGGCTGAGCGCGAGCGCAAGCGCGCCGCCGACGAGGTCGCGGCCGACGCTCACGTGTGCGCCGATGATTTCTGCTGTCCTCCGCTCTAACACCGCGGTGCCCCCGTGTCCGGGGCTTTTGCCCAGTCCCGCCCCGTTCGAGGTGGGACTGGGCACTGACCGCATGCCGGCCGGCGTGCGGTCACCACGGCAGCAATCTGGAAGGAACCCCAGAGCATGACTACCACCACGGTCCGCAGCATTGTGCGGGAGATCGTCACCCGCTCCTATCGCCGCTACACGCCGACCAACGACCGTGCGCCGCAGGGCGCCGAGTACGGCGTAGAAGGCTGGCTGTTCGACCTGCCCGGCGAGACCCTCAACGGCCGAGGGTTCCCACAAGCCACGTATGCCGCCTACCAGGTCTCGGAACACGGGATGCTGTTCTGGCAGGTGCGTGAAGTCGGCGGAGAGCGGCGGCAGTGCGGCAGCCGGAGCACGACCCGTAAGGGTGTGCTCGCGCTCGCGGTCGGGCACGTGGCCACCCAGCGCGAGAGGGCCGCGCCGGCGGCTCGCGACCAGGGCACCCGTGCGCACAGCGCCGCGCGGCGTCCGGCCGCCGGAGGTGCAGAGCCTTCCCAGGTGTCGGTCACCGGCGACGAGAGGCTGGCGCGCCTGCGCGCGGGTCAGCTTGCCGCACTGCCGACCGTCGCGGAAGTCCGGATGGCGTACCCACTCGCTGGTGGGGGCGCCACGCTGCGGCTGATGACAGCCGAGGGCAGCACGACCGAGCGCCGCATGATCCCGCTCACGGAGCGCGGCCCAGCCGGTCGGGAGAACGATCCAGTCGGGATCTACCTGAACGCCATCACCGACGGCGCGAACACGGAAGGACTGAAGATCGCCGCCGGGTGGCACCTGATGCGGCTCGGCTTCAACTACGCGCGCGGTGCGGCCTGGGAGCCGTACACCGGCAGCGCGACGAGCGAGGCGCAGTGGAAAGAGTGGGCGTCGATGCTGCCCGACGGGTACCGCTGGCCGCACACGGTGCGCGTCGCCATCGTGCCGACCGCCGAACACCTCGCCTACATAGACCGCGCGTTCGGTCCCGCGCCGGAACTGCCGGACCTTCCGGCCGGTGTGAGCGCGCATCCGTCCGGCCCGCGTTCCTGGCAGATCTGCTACGCCAACCGCCGGTTCTGGCAGCTCTCCTACCGGCCCCGGATGGGCGGCGACGTGTGGACCCTATACGCCGACCCCGCCCGTACCAAGCCCCTCGCCAGGGCTGCGAGCGCCGCCGAGATCCTCGCCACCATCCCCGCCCGCGACGCCGAAACGTAGGCCCGCACGGCGGCTCGCGGGAGTTACTGAGTTGCGGCGCCGTGACTGCCGCTGCGGCTCGTGGCCGGTTGGTCCATCGCGGCTCCGTTCCGGAGCTGGGGCCCGTGTCCTGCCACCCGTGCTCCAAGACGTCGGAGCGAGACGAGCTCTCCGGGGACTGCACTGCCCGAGCGCGATGTCGGAGCCGCCAGGGTCGCCTTCGAGATTGCTGAAGGCTACGGCCGCATGGGACCTATCGTCCTGTGCACAGAGAAGTCCGATGAATCACGGTCAAGAGGGATCCGCAGCTCGCCGACTGGGAGAAATGAGGAAATGAGCGCTGACGTCAAGAACGGTCAGATGAACCTCGATTCACCGCGTGACGATCGGTTCGGACGGCTCCAGATGTGAAGAGGTGCCCGCTGGCCTGGGACGATGGGAGTTCTCACGCTTCCAGCAGACCCGAACAGCAAGGCACCTCGTAAGTGATTCTCTCTCATTCCCCGGCGGAGCTGTTCGCGGCCGCCGACGAGCCGAACCTGATCGCCCACGCCGGACTGGCGCCGGCCATCCGGCTGGCCGAGCGGTGTGACCTGCCCGCGCTGATCGCGGAGAAGGTGAAGCTGACCGGCGCGGGCAACGGGGCGGGCACGGCGCCCGATGCCAAGGCCATGTCGATCGTGGGCGGCATGGTGGCCGGCGCGGACTCGATCGATGATCTGGACGTGCTGCGGCACGGCGGCCTGGCGAAGCTGTTCGGCGGGGTGCGCGCCCCGTCCACGCTGGGAACCTTCCTGCGCGCGTTCACCTGGGGACATGTACGGCAACTCGAGTCGGCTACCCGCGCGTTCGTGTGCAATCTGGCCGCGCACACCGGGTTCGTGCCCACCGGGGACGAGGTGGTGTTCGTGGACATCGACTCCAAGGTCAAGCAGGTCTACGGGTCGGCCAAGCAGGGCGCCTCGTTCGGCTACACCAAGGTCCGCGGCCTGCACTTCCAGATCGTCACGGTCAAGACCGCCCACTGCGCCCCCGTGATCGTGGCCACGCGGCTGCGCAAGGGCTCGTCGAACTCCGGCAAGGGAGCCGCCTCGCTGCTGCGCGAGGCCCTGGCGACGGTACGGGCGATGGGCATCACCGCACAGATCGTCGTCCGCGCCGACTCGGCGTACTTCTCCCACAAGGTCGTCGCCGTCTGCCGGGCGGCCGGGGCCCGTTTCTCCCTGGCGGTCGCGGTGAAGAAGTCCATCCGCGCCGCGATCGAGACCATCGACCAGGACGCCTGGACACCGATCAAGTACACCGCGGCAGTCTGGGACGCCGACGAGGAACGATGGATCTCCGACGCCGAGATCGCCGAGATCGACTTCACCGCGTTCACCAGCAAGAGGAAGGCGTTCCACACCACCGCCCGGCTCATCGTCCGCCGCGTCAAGCGCCTCAACCCCAAGACCGTGCCCGAGGGACAGAGCGAGCTGTTCGCCGTCTGGCGCCACCATGTGATCTTCACCGACAGCCGCTTCACCCTCGCCCAGGCCGAGCCCATGCACCGCGAACACGCCGCAGTGGAACAGGTCTTCGCCGATCTCGAGGACTCCGCACTCGGGCACCTTCCCTCGGGGAATTTCACCGCGAACGCCGCCTGGCTCACCCTGGCCGCCGCGGCCTACAACCTCACCCGGGCCGCCGGCCACCTCGCCTCCACCTTCCACGCGCGGGCACGGACCGGAACCATCCGCCGCCACCTCATCAACGTCCCCGCCCGGATCGCCCGTCCGGGCCGACGAGTCGTACTCCATCTGCCCGAACACTGGCGCTGGACCGACGACTTCGCCGACCTGTGGGCCGCCACCGGACAGCGCATGCTCACCTGAACCCCACGGCCACCCACCCGCCCACCACCAGGAAAGACCTCGGAGAACCCGCCCCGGACGGCCACCCGGCACACCTCGCTGCCCAGACCCGAAACAGACACCAGAACCCCGCCCTGAACCAAGGGTCAGGATTCACGCGGTGGATCGAGGATGAAACATGACGAGGAACTGCAGCAGCTGTCCGCGTTCATGCTGGGCCCGGACAACTCTACCCTCGGCCGCATGATCGGATATTTCAGCGTTCTGGGCAAGTACCTCCACCCGAGGGAGCTGAAGGAGTTTTGGGAGACCCTGCAGCCCGTGGAAAGGGCCTGGTTCCGCCACGAGATGATCACGTGGGCGGAGACCCTCTGATCCGGAAATGTGCGAGGAGAGGATTGCGGGGGTAGAGGCAGTGCCATGCGTATCAGCGCCATCAGCACGAAGGATATTGCGTCGTAGGTGATCCCGAATGGACCGACAGCGGTTCGAATTGGGGTAGGCGGAATCGGATAAGGCGCGGGCAGCGCGCTGCAAGGCAGCGCCGGGAGTCTCACTGCCGAAGCCATTGCATTATCCCCGGGGAGACCGCCATGCCCGAGAACACCGAGCACACCCTGCTCTACATCAAGTATGTCGACGACGCCCTCGCCGAGCAGGGTGCTGCCGCCGTCGAAGGCGCGACCTCCGGGATGAGCCTGAGGGTCCTGGCGCGGGCTCTGCCTGACGGCCGGACGTCCGTCGCAGTCTCTCTCTACAGGCGCGTGCACCGCATGCGCGCCTCAGGTAAGGCATTCCACTATTGGACCTCCGAGAAGCTCACGTCGATGGCCCGCACGAAGAAGGACCTCGTCGTCCTGCGCGAAATCGACCGCCGCACCGGCAAATCCACAACCCAGGGCTGAAGCGTTCTCGCCTGTCGAGATGCGCTGTTGGTCCTGATCGTGGGTGTTCGACCTGTTGGGGCCTGGTGGATGCACGAAGGACGC
>NZ_JBHXNP010000171.1:0-10657 GCF_042719495.1 Streptomyces sp. NPDC058525 | reverse complement strand
TGGCGGCCGCCAGGAAGGGCGAGCTGGTTCCTCGCCCTCCGAAGAAGATCGAGTAGGAGATCCGTTTCGCCACAGCCGACGCGCAGAAGGGATGGCGCGACCTCGTCGCGACGATCCGCAACCCCATGACGGAGACCTGGGACTTCCTCACGTGGACGCCACTGTCCACGACGCCGACGAACTATCGGCTCAAGGGTGAGCTCGGCGTCATCGAGCGTGGCGGCGCGACCCATGAGCGGTGGCAGCACAAACCGACTGCGAAGGGCACCGCGCGCATCTGGTTCTACGTCCACGAGCGGCACGGTCTTCCTGGAGCAGGTGCACACGAGCCACCCGAACGAGACGAAGTAGGCGGGCTTCGCAGCGAGCCCCTGGAAGAACGATTCGGCCAGGGCGTTGTCGTAACTCGACCCGACGCGTCCGGTGCTGCGGCGGATGCCGTGCCGGCGGCAGACCTGAGCGGAAGCCCTGGACACGTACTGCGACCCGTGATCGGCGTGGAAGATCACACCGTCGACGGTGCCGCCTCGGGCGGCGACGGCCATCTCGAGCGCGTCGGCGACCAGCGAGGTACGCATGTGGTCCGCGATCGACCAGCCCACCACGCGCCGCGAGCAGATGTCGATCACCGTGGCCAAGTAGAGCCACGTCCTGTCGACGGGCACGTATGTGATGTCGCCGCACCACTTGCTGTCCAGCGCCGTCGCGGTGAAGTCGCGGCCGACCAGGTCCGGAACGGCCGAGGCGGCCGGGTCGGCCACCGTGGTGCGCTTCCCGCGCCGCGGGTGGCGCCCGACGATGCCATTCACGCGCATCAGCCGGGTCACACGCTTGCGGTTGACCCGGCAGCCCTCTCCCCGCAGTTCGGCGTGGATCCGCGGGGCACCGTAGGCACCGTCGTGCCCGGCGTGGATCTCCCGGATCCGGTCGACCATCGCCCGCTCGGCCGCCTCACGAACTCCACGGGCCTGGGCACCGGCCAGGTGCCGGTAGAAGCCGGAGCGGGAGACCCCCAGTACCCGGCACAACCGCTTCACGCCGTAGACGGCGCGGTGGTCCGAGATGAAGTCCCAGCGGCGGGTTTTCACTTCACCTCGCGCGCGAAACAGGCGGGTGTCCACCCCACAGGTTCAGCCCCAGGCAGATCTTCCCCCTGATCGAGGAGCGCTCCCGGCATCTGGCGTTCCTCGCCTCGCTCCTGTTCGGCCTCGCCTACGCGGCTGCCGTCGCGCGCTTCTCGCACGCCTGCGCTGCGCTGCGGGCGCTTCGCCTGCCGAAGAACGGCACGGCGGCGCCGGCCTGAGCCCGGGGAGCAGGCGTCCAATGCCGCCTGGACGACCGTCGTCCATACCGGCATTCGGGCCGCCTCATCGCTGATGAAACCATTGGCCTGCATTTCCGTCAGCCAGGCACACAAACCGGCGTAATGCTTGTACGGGTCGAGTACGACGAGCGGCCGGCGGCGCGCGCCCGCCATGGACAAGGCGCTCCAGGTGTCGAAGAGTTCCTCGCAGGTCCCCAGTCCGCCCGGTAGCACCAGGAACGCGTCGGCCCTGTCGAACATCATTTGTTTGCGTGTGGACAGCCCGTCGACCACGAAAAGCTGATCGGCGGCCCTGTCCGCCTTGTGGGCCAGGGGCCGGGGGACGATTCCAGTGGTATGGCCGCCGCCACGCCGGACGGCGGCGGCCATTGCGCCCATCATCGAGCACTTCTGGCCGCCCCACACCACATGCCATCCCCTGGCCGCGATCCCCCCGCCGACTTCCTTCGCGAGCGAGATGTCGGCGGCTTTGGCCGCGGGCGAGGCGGCACAGTACACGCATACCGTGAACGCGGTGGGGCGCGGTGGCATGGAGTCCGCAGCAGCGGCGTCGAGCGGCATCATGAGCTCCTGATCTGCGGCCGAAGCACCCATCGGCATGCTGATGCGGTACACGGACCACGCTACGGAACGACCATGCGAATTCCAGTCCGCCGACCCGGCTCCGAGCAGGATCCGTAGATTTTCGGGAGCGTCCCCGAAGTCCACCGATACTCAGAAGGCCAACCCTATTGACGATTGAGCATATTTTCCCCAAGTGCTGTTCTTTGCACCAGACTTCAACGTGTGGCACCTTGGTCGTTCAATGCCGCCAGGTATGAGGTGAAAGGAAACGGATGCCTCATTTCTGTCTGCCATTTCCGCAGCCCGCGTCCACTTCCGCCAAGGTCCCCCATGCCACTGCCTGTACCGGCCCGCATCCTGGCACCGCTGCCCGAGGAGCTGACCAGTTTCGTCGGCCGACGGCGAGAGACCGGTGAGCTCCGCGGAGTCCTGGAGACCTCGCGTCTGGTCACCGCCGTCGGCGCCGGCGGTATCGGCAAGAGCCGTCTCGCCTGCCACACAGCAGGCAGACTCACCCGCGCCTTCCCCGGCGGCATCCACTACGCGGACTGCGCCCATGGCGAGGAGGCACTCACCCGCGTCCTCACAGCAGCGCCCGGCGCCAAGGCGCTGCTCCTGGCGGACAACTGCGAGGCGACGCGCGTGCCCGTGGCGCGGCTCGTCGGGCAGGCGCTGCGTTCCTCCGCCGCCTGGCACGTCATGGTGACGAGCCGACAGGTCCTGGGCGTGCCCGGCGAGCACGTGTACCGGTTGCCGCCGTTGGACCTGCCGGAGGCCGGGGAGCGCTCGACGGTCCGGATCGGCGCGTGCGATGCCATCGCGCTGCTCCTCGACCGCGCCCGCGCTGTGCTGAGCGGGTTCGCCCTGACCCGCGAGAACGCTCCGTACCTGGTCGAACTGTGCAGGCGGCTGGACGGGCTGCCGATCGCCCTGGAGGCCGCGGCCGCGCAGATGCGCGTACTGGCGCCCCGGCAGGTGCTGGACCGCGTGGTGTCGTCCTACGACATGTTCGCGCGCGGGATCGGACCCGCCGCCCCGACACTGCTCGCCTGCGTGCAGCGCTCGGCCGAGATGTGTTCGCCCGAGGAGCGCGAGCTCTGGGCCGATCTGTCCGTGTTCCGGGGCCCCGTCACCCTGGACGCCGCGACCGCCATGGGGCCCGCCGGCGCCGACCCGGAGACCGCCCTGCACCTGATCGCGGGTCTGGTGGACAAGTCGGTCCTGGTCCGCGAGGACACCCGGGACACGGTCGGCTACCGGCTGTACGCGCCACTGCGCCACCACGGCCACCGCGTGTTGCAGGAGAGCGGTGGCACTCTGCGTGCCCGGCGTCTGCATCGGGACCACCAGCTGCGGATCACCGAGGCGGAGGCCGCCCGCACGATGAGGGACACGCCGGATGCGGCGTGGCCGCCGTCGCGCGCGGACGGTGCTGAACTGAGTGCCGCCCTGGAGACCTGCCTGTCGGACCCCGAAGCGGGCGACGAGGGGCTGCGCCTGGCCGTGGCCCGCTGGCCGTACTGGCAGGCGGAGGGCGCCACCGCTGAGGCGTGCCACTGGCTCGAATGCTTCGTCCGCGCAGGCGACCTGCCGGCAGCGGGAACCGCGGCGTACGCCCACGCCCTGTGGGTGCTGGCATGGCTGCGGGGAGCACAGGGCGACAGCCGCGAAGCCCGCGCCGTGCTGCGGCACGGCGGTGCGGTGGCCCGCCGGCTCGCCGACGACTCCGCGGCGGCGCACACCGCCTTCGTCCAGGGCGCATTGGACCTCGTCGAGGGCGACGCGGACACGGCGGTCACGGTGCTGCGAGAGGCGCTGGAGCGCCTCACCGGCCCCGAGGACGCCTTCGGCGGCATGATGGCCGCGCTGCACCTCTCCCTGGCCCTCGGGCAGACGGGCGCGGACGACCGCCAGGCGCGCGTGATCGCCGAACAGTGCCGTACCCAGTACCGGATGCCCCGGTGGAAGGGGTACCCGGACTGGGTCCTCGCCGCTGAGGCCCTGAGACAGGGGGACATCGACGGCGCGCAGGCATCGGCACTGGAGGCACTGCAGTCGTTCCTGGCCGTCGAGGACCGGCCGGCCACCGCGGCGGCACTGGAGCTGCTGGCCCGGACAGCGGCAGCCCGGGGCGACGACCGGCAGGCCGCCCGGCTGGTCGGTGCCGCTGCCGGGCATTGTCCGGGAGTCCCGGCCCCGGCCCGGCTGCTGAGTACCGCGGCGATCAGGGACCACCACTTCGGTCTGTGCGCGAGCGTACGACGGCATCTGGGGCCGCGCGCGTTCGAGGCCGCCATCGCCGAGGGCGGAGCCGCGGACCTGGGCGAGCTGCTCGGCAGCACCCTGGCCCCGGTCCCGCGGCGCCCGGACCGCGGCTCGGCGGACGCGGCCGGCGGCCCGCTCACCACGCGCCAGTGGGCAGTGGCGCAGCTGGTGGCCGAAGGGCTGAGCAACCGGGAGATCGCCGGCCGGCTGGTTGTCGCGCAACGCACTGTGGAGACCCACGTCGAGCACATCCTGGCCCGGTTGTCGTTCACCTCGCGCGTGCAGATCGCCGCCTGGGTCACCGAACGCGTCGGCCTGTCCGCGGTGCCCGATGCCGCGCTGCCCGCACAGCCGGCGATGACGCCCCGCTCACCGGTCAGGCTCGCCCGGCAGGTGAGACGAGCACTCCGGTGAGCTCCGCGGCCGCCACGGACACGACGAAAGGCAGACCCGGCATGCAGGTCCACACGGGTGATCGAGACGGTGTTGGTGAACTGGACTGGTCCCGCTGCGCGGTGGCGTTTCCCGGGCAGGGCGGGCAGGGGCCTCGGATGGGCCTGGCCTGGCGTGACCACGAGGTCTGGGAACTCGTGGAACGGGCCGAGGCAGCCGTCGGCCGCGCCGTCGCCCCCATGCTGCTCGACCGCGCCGCCGCACCGCAGACCACCGCCGACGCGCAACTGGCGGTGTTCATGGCCTCGATGCTGGCCTGGGAAGCGGTCCGGAAGGCAGCCGGTCCGCCCGCCCTGTTCGCCGGGCACTCCTTGGGACAGATCTCCGCACTGACCGCCGCGGGCGTCCTGGCGTTCGAGGATGCGGTACGCCTCACAGCGCGACGCGGCGAGCTGACCGAGGCGGCGTGCCGCGGGCAGAGCGGTGGCATGGTCGCCGTGCTGCCGATCTCGGTCGACGCGGCCGAGAAGGCGTGCGGCGTGCCACCGTACGACTGCTGGGTGGCCAACGACAACGCGCCCGGCCAGGTAGTGCTGGCCGGTACCGAGACCGGGCTGGGGAGGGCGGCCGAGGCCGCCCGGGCGCTGGGGGCGGAGAAGTTCTACCGGCTGGCGGTGCCGGGCGCGTTCCACACTCCGCTCATGGCCGAGGCCGCCGCCGGCTTCGGCGATCATCTCCGCACCGTGGCGTTCGGGGCACCGGTGCGCCCGGTCCTGTCCAATGCCACTGCCCGGCCGGCGCCACCCGACGCCCCTTGGCGGCGGTTGCTCTCCGAGCACCTGGTCTCGCCGGTGCGGTGGCGCGAGTCGCAGGAGTACATGGTGGCGGCGGGCGTGCGCGGGCTGGTCGAGGTGGGGTGCGGCAGGACTCTGAGCAAACTCGCGCACCGTACCGTCCCGCAGCTGGCCACCTGTCAGCTCGACACCCCCGCCGCCGCCGACCGACTGCTCGACGGGCTTTCCTGCCCCCCCGCCGTCTGCCCGGCCGGGTCCGGTCGTCCGGCGGCGACGAGTGCGGCGACGGTGCGCCTGAGCCGGGCCTTGTCGACCTTGCCGACCCCGGTCACGGGCAGCGCCGCGACCACCTCGACGCGGTCGGGCAGCTTGAAGGGTGCAATCCCCTGAGCACGCAGGAAGTCCCGCAGTTCGCGCAGCCTCGGCACGTCGTCCCCGGAGCCGGACGCCACCACCACGGCGCACACCGCTTCGCCGTGCAGCGGATGCGGCATCGCGACCACCGCCGCGGCGCATACCGCCGGGTGCCTCAGCAGCAGCGCCTCCAGGTCGCCGGCGGGGATCTTCTCACCGGAGCGGTTGATCACGTCCTTGACCCGCCCGACCACGGTGACGTTGCACGCGTCGTCGAGGCGTACGAGGTCTCCGGTGCGGTAGAAGCCGCCGGGGCCGAAGGCTTCGGGCGGCCGGACGTCCGCCGCATAGGCCGTGATCGTGCTCGGACCCCGCGTCCACAGCTCGCCGACCGTGCCCGGCGGGGCCGTACGCCCCGCGTGGTCGACAACCCGCAGCTCGTCCCCGGGCGCCGCGGGCCTGCCCTGGGTGGTGGCCGCGAGGTCGTCCGGGTCGTCGAGCCGCGTGAAGCACAGCAGGCCCTCGCTCATGCCGTACACCTGCTGGACGGCACAGTCCAGGCCGGTGGCCAGACGCCGGGCTGCGGCCGGGTCCAGCTGGGCACCGCCGACCTGGAGCACCCGCAGGCTCGATACGTCGCGCGGGTGGTCCCGTAGTTCCGTCAGCCACTGGGCGGCGAGGCCCGGGACGAGCGCGCAGTGCGTGACACGCTCGCGTTCGACGAGGTCCAGGCAGTGGGCGGGGTCGGCGGACCGGGCCAGCACCACTCGCCCGCCGCCGGCGAGGGTGCCGAGGACACCGGGGTGCCCGAAGGCGAAACTGTGTGTGACGGGGATCGCCGCCAGATAGACCGAGTCGCGGTCCAGAGCGGACACCTCGGAGGCGGCACGGATCACGGAGGTGAATGCCTCGTGCGTGCGCGGGATGCCTTTGGGCGGGCCGGTCGTGCCGCTGGACAGCAGGTGCAGGGCGATGTCCTGCGGGTGAGGGGTGTGGACGCGCGCCGCCTCTCCGTGCCCCGGGGCGCACAGGGCGTGCAGGTCCTCCCAGGCCAGCAGCGTCCTGACACAGTCGTGCTCCCCGATCAGGCGCCGTGCCATCTCTGTGTGGTCGAAGGCCCGGGAGCGGGGCGGCACGGCCAGCGCGGCCGGCCGCAGTGTGGCGATCACCGGGCTCAGCTCGTGTCCACGCAGCGTCGGCATGGCCAGGACCGGCGGGCATCCGGCACGCATCAGCGCAAGGGCGAGTACCAGCAGCTCGATGCTGTTGGGGAGTTGCAGGAGCACCGGCTCGGGGGCGCGCAGGCCCAGCAGGCGCAACCGTGCGGCGGTGCTGTCCACCGCCACCGTGAGCTGGCGGTACGTCATTCTCCGCTGCTCCTGGACGATCGCGCATCGGTCGGCCAGTGCCTCGGCGTGCCTCAGCACGAGGTCGTCCACCCGTTCCGGCCGCCACCATCCCGCCGCGCGGTAGCGGTCGGCGCTCACCGGACCCCTTCCAGTGCTGCGGCCTGGTCCACCGCCGCCTCCTGCCACGGCGTCAGCTCCTGGTACGGGCGTGCGTCGTAGAAGGCCGCGTACGGGTCGACGACGTCCGTCGGGTGCCCGGACATCGATTCCAGCACGGCCAGTCCGCAGTACGGCACGTACACGGGCGAATAGCCGCCCTCGTGGCACATCACCAGGCGCCCTGCGCACACGTCCTCCGCCAGCTCCAGCAGCTGCCCGGCCAGATCGCGGTATCCCGCCGCACTCACCCCCATGCGGCCCAGTGGATCCGCTGCCGAGGCGTCGAACCCGCTCGCCACGATGACGAGGTCCGGGGAGAACGCCCGTACCGCGGGCACCACGACGCGGCGGAACGCCTCCGCGTACGCACCGTTGCCGCTGCCCGCCGGAAGCGGAACGTTCACAACGGTGCCCACCGCCGTGCCGGCGCCGCGCTCATGCCGGTGACCGGAGTCGAACGGGAACAGTCCCTCCTGGTGCACCGAGACCGTCAGCACATCCGGATCACGCGCGAAGATGTCCTGTGTGCCGTTGCCGTGGTGCACGTCGTAGTCCACGACCGCGACGCGTTCCACGCCGTGCCGCGCGCGGCCCCGCTCGACGGCGACGGCGATGTTGGCGAACAGGCACCAGCCCATGCCGGTGTCGCGCAGTGCGTGATGGCCCGCGGGGCGTACCAGCGCGTAGGAATTGCGTGCCCGGCCGGTGAGCACGGCTTCGGTGGCGGCGATCGCGCCTCCGGCGGCCAGGGCGGCGATGTCGTACGCGCCCGGTCCGAAGGGCGTCCAGCCGTCCCCTGCGTCACCGCCGCCCGCCGCGGCGGCCCGCGCGATGCGATCGACGTAGGCTTCCGTGTGCACGCGCAGCAGATCCTCCCGAGCCGCCTCGCTCGGAGTGATCCGCAGCAGGTGCCGCGCGAGCCCGCTTGCCTCCACCAGTGAGTGGAGACGGGTCCTGGGCTCGGGGGCGTCGTAGTGCGGATGCGGTGGCAGCGGCGCGCCGGCAGCACCGGGGGGATGGAAGTTCCCCGTGTCGTACCAGCCGTATCGCTCGTGCCACACGTACGCCGTGGTCACATTGCCTCCCACCTCATGCCGCGGTGAGGACGAGCACCGCGTTCTGGCCGCCGAATCCGAAGGAGTTGTTCAGCGCGGCGCCGCCGGTCACGGCCCGGGGCGCGCCCTGTACGAGATCGCAGTCGACCTCCGGGTCCGCCCGTTCGAGGTTCGCCGTGGGCGGTACCAGGCCGCTCTCCAGCGCCAGCACGGTGAACACCGCCTCGATGGCGCCCGCGGCGCCCATACAGTGACCGGTCACGCCTTTGGTCGAGGTGACCACGGCAGCCGCACCGATCGCCCTGCGGATCACGCGGGCCTCGGCGACGTCACCGAGCCGGGTCGCGGTACCGTGCGCGTTCACGTGGCCGATGTCCGCCGAGGACAGGCCGGCATCGGCCAGGGCCGCCCGCACCGCGTTCCGTGCCCCGACGCCCTCGGGGTCGGGCGCGGTGTCGTGCACCGCGTCGGCCGAGGACCCGTAGCCGCTGATGCAGCCGCGCACCCGGGCGCCGCGTGCCCGGGCGTCCGCCTCGCGTTCGAGCACCAGGACACCCGCGCCTTCACCGGCCACGAACCCGTCCCTGCCGGCATCGAACGGGCGCGAGGCGGCGGCCGGGTCGTGGGAGCGGCGGGACAGTGCGCCGGCGGCCGCGAGTCCGGCCATCATGGAGGGGCTGACGGCGGCCTCCGCGCCGCCGGCCAGCACGACGTCGCAGGTGCCGCTGCGCAGCAGGTCACGGGCCACGCCGAGCGCTGTGGAACCGGACGCGCAGGCAGTGCTCACGGCCAGGTTCGGACCCTGTGCGCCGCAGTCGATCGCCACGTACCCGGCGGCCATGTTGACCCCGTACAGCGGGAGGAACAGCGGCGACACGCTCGCTGCGCCCTTCTCGCGCAGGATCCGGTGCTGCTGCTCGAATGCCGCCGTGCCGCCGAGGGAGTTGCCCATCACTACTCCGACGCGGGCGCCGTCCCAGGTACGGGAGTCCAGGCCGCAGTCGCGCAGGGCCTCGCGGGCGGCGACCATGCCGAGCTGGACGTGCCGCCCCAGGCGCCAGGCGGTCCGCCGGCCCAGCACCGCCGCGGGATCGAAGTCCGGTGGTACCCGGCAGCTGAAGTCCACCGGCAGACCCGCCAGCCCCGGGTCCGCGGAAGCGGTCGGCACAGCGCTCAGGACCCGCTTCCAGTTCTCGTCCACCCCCACACCGGCAGGAGTGACCAGCCCCAGACCGGTCACCGCCGCACGGAACGGCCGAGGGCGCGTCATGCCGCTGTGAGGACGACGACGGCGTTCTGACCGGCCAGGCCGAAGGCGACGTTGACGGCGACCTCGACGGGCATGGCGCGCGGCGAGCCCTGGACGATGTCCGCGTCGATCCGCGGGTCGAGCCGCTCCAGGTTGGCGACGGGCGGGACCAGACCCTGTTCGATGGACAGGACGGTGTACACGGCCTCGATCGCGCCGGCGGCGGCGATGCAGTGGCCGGTGACGCCCTTGGTGGAGGTCACTGCTGGACGCGGGCCGAGCACGCGGCGCAGCACGCGCGTCTCGCCGATGTCGTTCAGTTCGGTGGCGGTGCCGTGCGTGTTGACGTGGTCGACGTCCGCACCGGACAGCCCGGCGTCCGACAGCGCCGTGCGCAGGGCCCGCTCGAAGCCGCTGCCGTCCGGGTCGGGGGCCGCCTGGTGGACGGCGTCGGCGGAGCCGCCGTAGCCGCTGATGCAGGCACGTACCCGGGCGCCGCGTGCGCGGGCGTCCGCCTCGCGTTCGAGTACCAGGACGCCCGCCCCTTCGGCTGCCACGAACCCGTCCCGGTCGACGTCGAACGGCCGGAAGGCCGCGGGCGGGTCGTCGGACCGGCGGGAGAGGACGCCCATGCTGGTCAGGCCCGCGACGATGGTCCGGCTCAGCGCCGCTTCCGTGCCGCCGGCCAGCACGATGTCGCAGGTGCCGCTGCGCAGCAGGTCACGGGCCACCCCGAGAGCGGTGCCGCCGGAGGCGCACGCCGTGGTGACCACCAGGTTGGGCCCGCCCGCGCGGCAGTCGATCGCGATGTGCCCGGCGACCATGTTCGCGCCCCACATCGAGATGAACATGGGCGACACCGCCTGGGCGCCCTTGTCCCGCAAGGTCAGGCACTGCTGCTCAAAAGTCGCCGTGCCGCCGAGGGAGTTGCCCATCACTACTCCGACGCGGGCGCCGTCCCAGGTACGGGAGTCCAGGCCGCAGTCGCGCAGGGCCTCGCGGGCGGCGACCATGCCGAGCTGGACGTGCCGCCCCAGGCGCCAGGCGGTCCGCCGCCCCAGCACCGCCGCGGGATCGAAGTCCGGTGGTACCCGGCAGCTGAAGTCCACCGGCAGACCCGCCAGCCCCGGGTCCGCGGAAGCGGTCGGCAC
>NZ_JBHXNP010000170.1:5961-11115 GCF_042719495.1 Streptomyces sp. NPDC058525 | reverse complement strand
TCTGAGGTTTATACGAGACCGGTGCTAGGCCGTCTCTTTCGGATCTTGCCGGTTAAGCCCGCGTCGTCTGGTGCCGTGCATCGCAAGGCGGAGGGGCGCCCGAGTACTGGACGTACCTGGGCGCCCCGACAACGCGGCGAGGTGCGGTGCCAGGCGGCGCGGGTCAGGCTAGATCCGGAAGAGCCGGCCTAGCGGCGGTGCGCCCCCGGTGCCGGCTCCAGGCCGGTGAAATAGCTCGCGTCCTTGGGGCGAGCCGCGTCATGGCTGCCGGGGCGGGGCGCCGGCTCCAGGTGGGGTATGTACTTCGAGCAGTGGATGTAGGCCTCTTCGACGCTCATCTGGACCCACATCTCCGGAGTGCGTCCGGGCGCCGCGCCGCTCGGCAGGGCGGCGTGCCGGGCGCGCAGGCCCGCGTCGGTGTACAGCCGGGCCACGCCGTTGACGTGCAGGCCCACGTGGTGGTGGGTGAAGTCCACGAAGAGCATGCCGAGATGCGGGTTCTCCGTCATGTTGCCGGCGCTGGCGAGCACACCGTTCCCGCGGAACTCGGGGTAGGCGAGCGTGTGGTCGTCGATCACGTGGACGAACCCCGGCGGACCCGCCCGGAAGCTGGCATCGCATTCCCCGTGGGAGTCGGCGGTGGCCAGGAAGACCATGGACTGGCGGCCGATGAACTCCCGCATCTCGGACGTGAGGCACGGGCGCACCTGCTGGTCGTAGAACCGGGCGGCGCGCTCGGCGGTGCCCAGCTGCTGCTGCAGCCGGTGCTCACCTGCTGATCCGAAGGACGGCGGGGACGAGGTCACGGGGCGTTTCTCCTGGCAGGACGGGGCAGGGCGGGGCGGGCAGGGCGGGACGGGCAGGCGAGCAGTACGGGCGGGGCGGGCCGGCGGGTGGCTCAGGGCAGGGACAGGACCGGCGTCTCGAACGGGTCGTGGTGGATGCGCTCGGGCAGGGTGCCGCCCAGCGTGAGCGTCTCGTTGGCGGCGACGACCATCTGGGCCGGGCCGCTCAGGTAGACGTCGTGCTGGTACCACGGTCCGTACTCGGCGAGCACCTCCGGCAGGGATCCCCGGATGCCCGGGATGTACTCGTGGGAGACCGCGCCCCGGATGCTCAGCCAGTGGTGGCGCTGGGCCATCCGGAGCATGTCGTCCACCCCGTACAGCTCGGCTCCGGTGCGGGCGCCGAGGAAGAGGTCCACCTGGTGGCGCCCGCCGCGCCGGGCAACCTCTTCGACCAGTGCGCGGATCGGCGCGAGGCCGGTCCCGCCGGCCACGCAGAGCAGATCGCGGTGGACGGCCGCGTCCAGCACCATGTCGCCCATCGGGGCGCCCAGGCGGACCACGTCGCCGACCGCCGCCCGGTGGACCAGGGCGTCGCTCACCGAGCCGCCGGCGACCGCGCGCACGTGGAAGGTGAGGGTGCCGTCCTCGCGGGGCGCGTTGGCGGGGGAGTAGTAGCGCCAGTGCTTCGGCAGCCACGGGGTCTCGACGCTCGCGTACTGTCCGGCGGCGTAGGCGTACGGCATGTGGGGCCGTACGGTGATCTCGGCGATCCCGTGTCCGCGCGCGAGGCGGTGCACGATGGTGGCGGGCCACACGGCGGGCCGTACCGCCTCGTCCGCCGCGGCCGCGCCGATCATGACGTCGGCGACCACGCCGTACGCCTTGGTCCAGGCGGCGGCGATGTCCGCGGTCCACGCGGGGCCGGCGTAGCGGGCGAGCGAGGCCAGCAGGCACTCGCCGACGGCGGGGAAGTGCGCGCTGAGCGTGCCGAACTTGCGGTGGTCGCGTCCGAGGTGTCCGCAGAAGCGGACCAGGCTCTGCGGGTCGTCGACCAGGTCCACGATGCGCAGCAGCGCGCGCAGCAGACGGCCGCGCTGGGCGTCCATGCCCGGCGGGAACAACGGGCGGACCTCGGGGTAGCGGGCGAAGAGGATGGCGTAGAAGTACACCGTCATATCGGCGGCGAGCGGTTCGACCACGGCGACGGAGGCGCGAACGAGGTCGATCTCGTGGGCCGACAAGGGAGGCTCGGAGGCCTGCGGTTCGGCGGCGTCCGGCTCAACGGAGGAGACGGCCGTGGTGGGTGACGGGTGATCCGGAGCGGGGAGGTGGGACGCGGGGCCCGGGCGGGGTATTCGGAATCTCAAAGGACCAGCGCTCCTCCCCCCGTTGTTCGAGGTGGTGTCTGCGTGGTGGCCGGGAGAGCGGGGGCGGGGGCGTCGCAGGTGGTGGGCATGAGTCCTCACGGCAGCGGGCAGTACTGAAACGGATCAAGCGGTTCCGGACGCTACATGACGCTGCGGGTGACTCAGAAGTAGCCAAGGGGGCGACGGGCACCGGGCCGGTTCCGTCTGGACGGGTATCTCCGCTAACAGGCGCTTCGGGTGCGCCTGACCTTCACAGCACCGCCACATTCCGCCGCGATCCGCCACACGCCGCCGCCTTCGGTGAGCGCCCCGTGAGGTCCGGTGCCAGGCTTGGTGGTCGAGACCACGGGCGTCCGCGGAGGAGGAGCGTGCCATGGACAAGGCGGCGGCGAGCGCGCCGGACGGGGCCGGCCTCGTCGTCCCGCTGGGGCGGCTGGGCGCGGCCGACCTGGCGGTCGCGGGCGGGAAGGGCGCGAATCTGGGCGAGCTGGTCCGCGCGGGCTTCGCGGTGCCCCCGGGTTTCGTCGTGACCACGGCGGCCTACCGGCCGCCGGATCCCGCCCGGCTCGGCACCGGCGGCCCCGCGGCGGTCCGCGAGGCCGTGGCCGGGGGCGGTGTCCCGGAGGACGTGGCGCAGGCGGTGCGTGCCGCGTACCGGGACCTCGGCGGCGGGGCCGTCGCGGTACGGTCGAGCGCCACCGCCGAGGACCTGCCGGAGGCCGCGTTCGCCGGCCAGCAGGACACCTTCCTCAACGTGATCGGCGAGCCGGACCTCCTCGACGCGATCGCCCGCTGCTGGGCATCGCTGTGGACCGACCGCGCGGTCGACTACCGCGCCGGGCACGGCGTCGACCACGCCCGGGTGAGGATGGCCGTCGTCGTGCAGCGCATGGTCGCCTCCGAGTACGCGGGGGTGGCCCTCACCAGCGATCCCGTCACCGGTGACCCGTACGCGCTGGTCATCGACTCGAGCCCTGGGCTCGGCGAGGCGGTGGTCTCCGGGCTGGTCTCCCCGGAGCACATCGTGGTCGACACCCGTCGCTCGAAGGTGGTCGTCCGCACCGCCGGACACCACGAGATCCTGGTCCGGCCCCGCCCCGGCGGTGGCACCGAGCAGATCACCGGGACCGCGGCCGGCGCCGCGCTGCCCGCGCCCGCCCTGCGGCAGCTCATCGGCGTGGCCCGGGACATCGAGCGGCACTTCGGCCGTCCGCAGGACATCGAATGGGCCTGGGCCGACGGGAAGCTGTACGTCCTCCAGGCCCGCCCGATCACCGCCCTGCCCGCCCCGCCCGCCTTCTCCGTACGCAAGCACCTGGCGGGCCTGCCGCGGCTGCCTGCCCTGTCGGACCTGTCGGACCTGTCGGCCCTGCCGCAGCGCTTCCAGCGGCTGACGAGCACGATGCTCAGCGAGGTCCTGCCGGTCCGCCCCTACCCGATCGACATCTCGGCGTGGGTGGCCCCGCTGTTCGGACAGCTCGGGAACACGGTGGTCGAGGCGACCGGCATCGCCCTTCCGGCGCCGTCCGGGATGTTCACCGAGGACCGCGGCGTGGTGGTCCGGGTGGCGGTGCCGCTGCCCAAGCCCACCCTGCGGCTGCTGACGGCTCCCGTCCGCCTCGTACGAGCCGCCCGCCGCCACGACCCGGCCCACTGGGCCTCCGATCCGCTCATCGGGGCCGTGCGCCGACGCGCGGACGAACTCCGCGGACCGGACACCGCCGGCGCCTCCTGGCCGGACCTTATGGCCCGGGTCAAGGAAGGGCCCGCGATCGCCGCGCCGCTGCTGGGACTGCGGCTGCGCTACTTCCCCCGTACCTTGCTGGCGCTCGCCGGCCTGTACGTCACGCTGTCGGCGCTGCGGCGGCGCCCGCTCATGGGCGCGCTGCTGTCGGGCGTGGACACCCTGACCGCCGACGCGAACCGTTCGCTCGAGGAGCTGGCGGCCGCGATCCGGGCCGACACGGGACTCTCGGAGACCTTCGCCCGGCGCTCCGCCGAAGAGCTGTACGAGGCCCTGCACACCGGCCTGCGGGAGTCGAGCCCCGGCTTCGCGGCCGGCTTCGAGGCGTTCCTCGACCAGTACGGACACCGTGACACGGCGACTCCCCTGCTGCTCACACCGGGCACCTGGCGCGACCGGCCGGACGTCGTCCTCGGCATCCTGAAGGGCCTGGCCACCCAGGACCCGCCACCGGCCGGCCCGCACCCCGCCGACCAGGCCGAACAGGCCCTGTTCCGGCACCCCTTGCTCCGCCGCGGGCCCGAACCGGCCCGGTCGGCGGTCCGAGCGCTGCTGCGGCAGGCGCGCTGGTTCCAGCAGATCCGCGACGACACCCGGTTCCTGGCGATGCTCCCGCTGCCGACGATGCGTCAGGCACTTCTGGAGATGGGCCGCAGGCTCGTCGCGGCCGGCGTGCTCGACGCCCCGGAGGACGTCTTCCACCTGCGCCTCGACGAACTCGACCGCATCGGCCCCTGGCCGCCCCCGCCCGAACTCGCCACCGGGCTGCGCGAGCTCGCCGCCCAGCGCAAGGCCGGCCGCGCCGCGCTCGCCGGGACACCGCTCGTCCCGCTCGCCCCGGTACGGCCGTCCGACGCGACGCACGGCGGCGACGCCGGCGCACTGCTGTACGGAACCCCGGGCAGCGCCGGTGTCGCGCAGGGGCCGGTCCGCGTGATCCACGGCCCGGACGACTTCGGCGCGCTCCGCAACGGCGACGTCCTGGTCGCCCCGTACACGAGCCCCGCCTGGACCCCGCTGTTCCGCCGGGCCGCCGCCGTCGTCACGGACACGGGCGGAGTGGCCTCCCATGCCGCGATCGTCGCCCGCGAGTACGGCATCCCGGCGGTCATGGGCACCGCGGACGCGACGGCGCGGCTGACCGACGGGCAGCGGGTCCGCGTGGACGGCGACCGCGGACTGGTCCTGCGATCCGACGGTCCCGAGGGCTCCGACGGCTTCGGCGGCTTCGGCGGCCCCGGCCGGCCCTGACCCG
>NZ_JBHXNP010000170.1:0-5953 GCF_042719495.1 Streptomyces sp. NPDC058525 | reverse complement strand
GGCGCTCCCACCCGCCGGCCCCGGGTCCCGGGCGGGCTGGGGGGCTGGGGGCGCCCGGGCCCCCCCGGCCCGCCCCCGCCCCCCCCCGCCGGAGCTCGCCGCCGACATCGGCGCCGCCTGCGCCGCCGAGCTGGGCCTGCGGCCCACAGCGGCCGACCTGTCCGGCACCGCCCCGAGCCGGCTGTCCGCGGCCGGTGACGCGGTGGCCGCAGCCATGGACCGGCGGGCGGAGCGCTGGGGCCTGCCCGCGCACCGGACGATCCCCTTCGCGCCCGTCATCGACGGCGAGGCCCTCGCCGTCACGCCGTGGCGGGCCCTGACGGACGGGGCGGGCCGCGGCGTCGAACTGCTCGTCGGCCACACGCGTGCGGAGCAGCGCCTGTTCACCGCGCTGAACGGTCTGCTCGGCGAGGTCGGCGAGGAGCAGGCGGCCGCCGCCCTCGATTTCTTCGCCCCCGGCCCGGACGGCGCGCGCCGCTACCGCGAGGCCTTTCCGGCGGCGGGCCCCGACGAGCTGTACGAACTGGTCCACTCCGACTGGCTGTTCCGGATGCCGACGCTCCAGCTCGCCGAGGCCCAGACGGCGGCCGGCGGCCGGGTCCACGTCTACGAACTGACCTGGCCCGCCCCCGCCATGGGCGGCGCCTTCGGCGCCTGCCACGGCCTCGACGTCCCGCTCGTGTTCGGCAACCTGGACCGCGGTCAGCCCGCCATGCTGATCGGCGAGGAGCCTTCCGCGGTGGCGGAGGCGGAGGCCCTGTCGGGCCTCATGCGCGCGGCCTGGACCGGGTTCGCCGCGCACGGCGCCCCCGGCTGGCCCGCGTACGGCACCGATCGGCGCCTCGTGCGGCTCTTCGGCACCGGACCGGCCGTCACCGGCTACCCGGAGGACTCCTCGCGGCTGATCTGGCAGGACCACGCCTTCCGCGCGCTGCCGCTGATCAGCCGGTAGCGTCCGCCGGCCCGCTCAGGCCGCGGGCGCGCCGGCGGCCGGCGCGGGCGAGATCTGCTGCATGAGGCTGATCATGTCCGGAGCGACCCACTCCTCGGCGATCTTGCCGCCCTCGACGCGGTAGACCTCGATGCTCCGGAAGTGCACCGGCCGGTCCGTGGCCGCGATGCCCTGGAACTCGCCCCGGTGCGTCCCGCTGAACCGCACCCGCACCGCCACCCGGTCGTCGGCGCCGAACATGTCCTCGACCTTGATCTGCAGGTCGGGGAAGCCGTCCAGCATGGCCTGCGCCCCCAGCCGCCAGATCTCCCGGCCGTGCAGCGGCTCGGGCAGTCCGGGGACGTTGGCGATGAAGTCCTCCGTCAGCATGTCGACACACGCGTCGAGGTCGCCGCTGCCCAGTGCCCGGTAGGCCGTGTGCAGCAGGGCCAGGTTCCGCTCCGTGGTGGTGCCCATGTCCGTGTCCTCTCCAGCGGCCCGAGGGGGATCGGCCCCCCGAGCGCGGTGATCGCTTCGATCCGTTGGCCCCAGTAGAAACCCTGCCGCCGCGTCAAGGTCAAGGCGAGATGACGGGGGCGCCGGACGGGCGGCGCGGCGCGTCCCGACTTGATAGGCAAGTGAGTGTTTGCCTATCCTGTGGTCGTGGCCGACGACGTTTTCAAAGCTCTGGCCGACCCCACGCGCCGCATCATCCTCGACGAGCTCGCGGAGAGGTCCGGACAGACACTGTTCGAGATCTGTTCACGACTGAGCGTGAAGCACCAGCTCGGCATCTCGCGCCAGGGGGTCTCCCAGCACCTCGCCGTGCTGGAGGCCGCCGGGCTCGTCGAGACACGGCGCGAAGGCCGCTACAAGTTCCACGACCTGAACACGGCTCCGCTGCGGCAGATCGCCGAGCGGTGGCCCGTACGCGACACCCCCACACCGGAGGAGAACACCCCGTGAAGATCCATCTGACCAGCGTCTTCGTCGACGACCAGGCCAAGGCCCTGCACTTCTACACCGAGATCCTCGGCTTCGTGAAGAAGCACGACGTCCCGGTCGGCGAGAAGGACCGGTGGCTGACCGTCGTCTCGCCCGACGAGCCCGGCGGTACCGAACTCCTCCTGGAGCCCACCGGCCACCCGGCCGCGAAGACCTACCGCGACGCCCTCGTCCAGGACGGCATCCCGCTCGCCCAGTTCGCCGTCGACGATGTGAAGGCGGAGTACGAGCGCCTGCGCGGCCTCGGCGTCACCTTCACCCAGGAACCCCTGGAGATGGGCCCCGTCACCACCGCCGTCTTCGACGACACCTGCGGCAACCTGATCCAGATCGCGACCCAGCCCCAGTAGGCGGCGCGGCGGCGCCGGCGTCAGGCGGGCGGCTGCTCCGCCCACCGTGCGATGACGCGCGCCGCTTGCCGCTTCAGGGAGTCGACCAGGTCCTGGGCGCTGCGGGCCGTCGTCGAACGCAGTACGGCGACGCTGATCTCGCGCGCCAGGGGCGGCCCCTCCAGCGGCCGGACGGCGAGATCCGCGCGCGGCGCCCCCAGCGCCAGGCGCGGGACCAGCGAGACTCCCGTACCGGCCGCGACGAAGCCCTGGACGACGCCGTAGTCGTCGGTGCGCATCACGTGCACCGGCTCGAACCCGTGCTGCGCGCAGGCCCATGACAGCAGGCGGTCGCACGGGTCGCGGGGGTCGGCGGCCCCCACCCAGGGGTCCTCCCGCAGCTCCTCCAGCGGCACCCGCTCCAGGGCGGCACACCGGTGGTCCTCCGGGAGGACCAGCAGCAGCGGATCGGTCAGCAGCGGGTGCACCTCGAACTCGTCCTCCAGGTCGAGCCGGTCGCCCGGCTGGGAGAAGACCAGCGCGGCCTGTAGCTCCCGCGACCGCAGGCCGTTCAGCAGGGCCGGCAGCTCGCCTTCGACCAGGGAGACGTGGACGCCCTGCTCGTGCAGCGACCGCACCGCGCCGGGCAGCAGGAGCGCGCCGGCGGTGGGGAAGGTCCCGATGTGCAGCGTGCGCGTCCCCCGAGCGGCCTGATCACGGACCTCCCGCTCGGCCAGCCGCAGCCGCGACAGCACCGCCTCGGCGTGCGGCAGCAGCGTCTCGCCGAGCTCGGTGAGCGTGGCGCCCCGAGGCCCCCGGTGCACCAGCGCGGCGTCGAAGTGCCGTTCCAGCACGGTCAGATGATGGGTGACGGTCGGCTGCGCGTAGTGCAGGGCGCGGGCCGCACCGGCGAGGGAACCCTCGTGGGCGATGGCCCGCAGGACGTGAAGGTGACGGATCTCGAGCATATAGACAGCGTATGGAGATCCATAGGTGAATGCAGCATTCCTATAGACCTCGGAGGCCCACACACTGAGCGACGTGAACAGCCCCCTCGCCCTCGCACCCCACTCCCGCCCGACCACGGCGCGCCAGGACCGCGCGCCCTACGCCGAGGCGCTGCGCGCCCACGCCGCCCGCTCCTGGCTGCGGCTCAACGTCCCCGGCCACGCCGCCGAAGGCGACAGCCCCCTGGCGGAGACCTTCGGATCCGACCTGCTCCGGCTGGACTTCCCGCCGCTCCTCGACGGGCTCGACCTCGGCACGGACACGCCGATGGACCAGGCCGCGGAGCTGGCGGCCGAGGCGTGGGGCGCCCGGCGCACCTGGTTCCTCACCAACGGAGCCTCGCAGGGCAACCAGATAGCCTCCCTGATCGCCCCCATGCTCGGGCACACCCTCGTCGTGCAGCGCAGCGTGCACTCCAGCGTGATCGACGGCCTGGTGCTCTCCGGTCTGAAGGCCGCGTTCGTCCAGCCCTCCCTCGACACCGAACAGGGCATCGCGCACGGCGTCACGGCCGCGGCCGTGGCCGACGCGGTCGCGGCGCACCCCGACGCGGCCGCCGTGTACGTGGTCTCGCCCAGCTACTTCGGCGCCGTCGCCGACATCCGCGCCATCGCGGACACGGCGCACGCGCACGGGCTCCCGCTGATCGTGGACGAGGCCTGGGGCTCCCACTTCGGCTTCCACCCCGGCCTGCCCTCCGGAGCCCTGGCCCAGGGCGCCGACCTGGTGACCTCCAGCACGCACAAGCTGGGCGGGAGCCTCACGCAGTCCGCGATGCTGCACCTGGGCCACGGCCCGTTCGCCGACCGGCTGGAGCCGCTGGTCGACCGCGCCTTCCGGCTCGTGCAGTCCACCAGCGCGAGCGCGGTCCTGCTGGCCTCCCTCGACCTCGCCCGCAGGGGCCTGGCCTGCGGGCAGGACAGCATCGGGGCCTCCCTCCGGGCAGCGGACACGCTCCGCGGCGTACTGCGCCGGCTGGGCCGGTACGCAGTGGTCAGCGACGGCTTCGGGCGCTTTCCGGACATCGTGGCCGCCGACCCCCTGCGCGTCGCCATCGACACCAGAATCGGCGGGATCAGCGGCCATGAAGCCCGCCGCCGGCTCTTCGGCGACCACCAGATCATGGTCGAGGTGGCCACCGACTCGGCCATCGTCGCCGTCGTCGGCGCGGGCAGCGCACCGGACACCGACCGGTTCATCGAGGCCCTGCACACCCTCCCGCGCCCCCTCGGCGCCGGCGCCGACGGCGGCCTGCGGCTCTCGCTCCCGGCCCCCGGCGAGGCGGTGCTCACCCCGCGCGAGGCGTTCATGAGCCCCGGCCGGGTCGTACCCGCGGCCGAGGCGGTGGGGCGGGTGTCGGCGGACACGCTGGCCGCCTACCCGCCGGGCATCCCCAACGTACTGCCCGGAGAGGTCATCACCACCGAGACGGTGCGCTTTCTCCAGCTCACCGCGGCCGCGCCCAACGGCCACGTACGCGGCGCCGTCGACCCGTCCGTCGCACACCTGCGCGTGGTCGACGCCTGAGCGAGCCGGCTTCTCAGCCCGCCCGCCCACCAGTCCGTCCCCCTTCGCTCTTCCCTTCCCGCCCCGTCGGCCCCACCATTCCGAACCATTCCGTCGAAGGAGTCCACTGATCATGACCAGAGCGGTAGCAAGAAGAAACACGGTCGCGGCCCTGGCCCTCGTGAGCGCCGCAGCCATGACCCTCGCCGGCTGCGGCGACCAGACCGGCGGCGAGTCGTCCGGCAAGGAGAAGACGAGCGACGCCCCGCTGTTCTCCAAGCTCCCGAAGAAGATCCAGGACGCCGGCGTCATCAAGGTCGGCACGGACGCGGCCTACGCGCCGATGGAGTACGTCGAGGGCGGCAAGATCGTCGGTGTCGACCCGGACATTGCCGAGGCGCTGGGCAAGCAGCTCGGTGTGAAGTTCCAGTTCACCTCCGGCACCTTCGACGGCCTGATCACCTCCCTGGAGACCGGCCGGCAGGACATCGCGATGTCCTCGATCACGGACAACAAGAGGCGGCAGGAGGGCCTGGACGACGACGGCAAGAAGGTCGGCAAGGGCGTCGACTTCGTCGACTACTTCTCCTCCGGTATCTCGCTCCTGGTCAAGAAGGGCAACCCGGACAACATCAAGTCCCTCGACGACCTCTGCGGCAAGACGGTCGCCGTCCAGCGCGGCACCCTCTTCGAGGACACCTTCAAGGCGCAGGCCGAGAAGTGCGGCTCGAACAAGCTCACCATCCAGTCGTTCGACACCGACGCCGAGGCACAGACCCGGGTGAAGGCCGGCGGCGCGGTCGCGGAGCTGAACGACTATCCGGTCGCCGCGTACGTCGCGAAGTCCTCCGGCGGCGGCAACGACTTCGAGATCGTGGGCAGCCAGAGCGACGTCGGCTTCTTCGGCATCGCGGTCCCGAAGGAGAACACGCAGCTGCGCGACGCCATCAAGGAAGCCCTCGACGCGATCATCAAGGACGGCTCCTACGCCAAGGTCCTGGAGAAGTGGGACGTCAAGGACGCCGCGGTGCAGCAGGCCCGGATCAATGCGGGCCAGTGATCCACGCATCCCGCCGAAGGCTCCACTGAAGGGCAGTCATTGTGACTGACAAGATCGACAAGGGTCCGGCCGCAACTCCGCCGGCCGGGCCCGGTGCCTCGGGCATCCCCTACG